>NZ_JACETT010000062.1:0-6685 GCF_013912365.1 Thermoactinomyces intermedius | reverse complement strand
AAGGGTTTGATGATTTCAGAATCTCGGCTTTGGAAATCATCTAAAAGTCTTTTACTCAATTGCTTCTGTACAATTGGGACGATTAAAGGGGAAAATCCCCTTCATATATCACGCCAAATATAGCGGAAATGTTCCACTTAATCATTTTTATGCAATCAAGTTTAACAACTCTTCTCTTTTAATCTTCTTGTTACTTCCTGCCGGGTAGTTTTTAAGTAAGTACTCCTTTAAACGCTCAGACCATTCTTCTTGATAACCTTCAATTTTATTTATATACTTCATGAATTCATCTATTGTATCATCATCAACCATTTCAATAGGCTGAGGCACGTATTTTTCATTTGCATAATTATATGCCTGCCATGCTACATAGCAAATCGCATACATAGCACACATCCATATCAATTCCTCTTGCGGATCATCTGTTAACTCAATATAAATCGATACTCCTGTATCATTCTCATTATCAAACTCAAAATAAATATCATCTCCCTCATGTTTTTTCTCTTCCACCCACTCCCAGCACATATCGATCGTTTTTCTTACCTGCTGAAAACCTTCCTTACCCCTAATTTTGTCAATTAGTTTTTCTGTTAAAGCTAATAAATAAGCCGATTTCGCATCTTCGTGGATTTTTAAAAACCAACTCATTTATATCACCTCTTTATTTTTCAATATATTTACCATTCTTTAATATAAAAAACTTTCTTCCATACTGTTTTACTCCTTCTTGCTCTTCAGAAGTTAAAACTATTTCTAGATTAGGATACCTCTTGCTCAATTGCAAAAATATACCCGGTTGAACTTTGGAGTTAGTTATTCCTTGAATACACTTTGGACAAGCACCTTTAGGATTTGATTGGTGAATATATAGTTTCCCTTTTACATCTTGTGGATTTGGATAAATTGCATCCACTTTTACAACAAATTTATTGATGACCATTTCTTCAGCATGATTAGAAAATAAAGCAAATTTATGAGGAGCTTTAATTGGTCTGTCAGGTATTTCTTCATCCAAAGGCTTTAATCCCGCCTCTTCTGGTGCTACTTTTATTACTCCTGGTGATGCACCTTGAAACACTTCACCTTCCAAACCTTTAATATCTGTTCGGCCTACTGCAATGGTATGTTTATCAGTTTTTACTGTTGCTCTCAATTTTCTTAAATCTTCTTTCAGAAGATCTGTTATGCCTGCATCAATGCACCCAGGTTTTACTGCCAAGAAGAATGCATGGTATCCCCCGGTTTGCCGAACCGCAACACAATCGCCAACTTTGTTGAAAACATTTTTGACAATCGGGATTTTGGCCAGAACCGGTTCCATTGATGCAACGGCTTTATTGACAACTGGTTGGGCAAAGTGAACCACTGCGACGGAACCGGCTCCAAAAACTCCTGCCAAAATGGCATTTTTCCAATTGATCTTCCGCCCATGCAGGATATCGTCCGCCACACTGGTGCCGGCACCCTCGACGGCTCCGATGGCTCCGCCTTTACCAAACATTTTCTGGAGAGGTGCCGGCAATTTGGAAACCAGTTTTTGTCCTCCGCGAAGAACAGGACCTAAAACTTTGGAATTCTTGGCACCCATGATCAGTTTTTGCCCGATGCCGCTGGCCAAGCCCCGGGAAGCTCCTGCAGTGATGCCTCCTCCGATCAATCCCAAGAGGCCGCCAATGGCTGCTTCCAAGAAGGTCATTTTGTTAATTTCCCAACCATTCAGGGCCATACTGATCACAAATGACAAAGCCATACCACTGAGTACGGCAATCCCTAACGGGGTGGCAAAAATGCACAAGACGATGCCCAAAATCAAGACGCCGGCAAACGCTATGTATTCCTTAAATTTGACGATCCAGTCCCACACTGCAGACAGTGTATCGATTACGACTTCTGCTATTTTGGAGCATATTTCAGTAAACCAATCCCAAAAGGCAGCCGCTTTCTCTTTGGTCCATTCCCATGCACCTGAAATTTTGTCCCCTAACCAATCTCCTGCCTTTGACAATGATTCGGTAACAGAATCGAAAAATCCTTTCTCTTCCTTAACCGGTGTAGGCTGAACGGGTTGTTCCTTCTGAACCGGGGTCTTTTGCTCAAATTGATTAAAATCATCATTGATTTCAGGAACATCAAAACCCCCGTCAGCATGAACAAGGGCATGAACCCAGGAACCTGTTCCCACCGTGATGATCATAAACAAAAGGAGAAACCGAACAAAATGTTTTCCCATACCTTCGACGGGTACGAAAATCCGTAACCCCGTTTCCTCCTTTCTTATTTCTTTAAGTATATTGTATAGGAAACAATTATTAATTTTAAAAAAATATCCGGCTCCTAGACAATTGAATTTCTAACTAATTTTTAACAAATTGCATTTGATTTTTAATTAAAAAAAATAAACCTGCTCTTTTGCAGGTCAAGCAATGTGCTTCAGTTTTTGTGTATATTGAATTTTCAGGTGTTCGAGTTTCTCAAGATCCATTTTTAGGCGAATATTGATAATCAATACAACCGCCGAAAAACCTCTTGAAATCAGAGGTTAGACGGGTTATTATTTTCAACAAAGAACTTGATTGCATCTCATTTTGAGAATTGAAACCCACTCTTCGATGCAAATTCTCAGACTGGATCCATGGACGTCAAAATGGTTACACCTCTTCTAGAGGATTGAAACATCGAACAAAAGACGAATACTGACTCGAAAATGTACACCATCACGAAAGCCGCTGTTCCGTCAGAATGATTGCATCTCATCTTGAGAATTGAAACTAAAAAAGCCGCAAGGTATCCTCAGTCGCTTTGCTTTGTGTCAGAATGGTTACACCTCTTCTGGAGGATTGAAACTTATAAGTTTGATTCCATTTTTTTGCGTCCGTAAGGCGTGTCAGAATGATTACACCTCATCAAGAGGATTAAAAACAAAAAATCCCTCTCCGGTTATGGAGAGGGATTTTAATTATTGTCCTGGCATGTGAAGATAGTGGAACGGATCGGCCAAGAATTTATCAAATTGACGGCTGACTGAATGATATCCAATCGCATATGCACCGAGCCTCGGAGCCCAGGCAGCATAACACCGGCAAGCATTGATGACACGTTGCTTGATAGTGTTATCCGTCGGGGTATCTTTCCAACCGCCACCAGGAATCGCTGCGCCACGGGATTCATAGTCATCCCTTGTGGCCATACTGATGATAAAGCGGACATAATATTGAATTGCCCCTTCGTCATAGAGATCCTGCAAAGCTTGTCCACATGCTGCATGATCCGGGTGAATATCGTGATAACTCAATGTATAGTGGTCAGCATCAGGGAACAAGTTAATATATTTCTGGATTACACTTTTGGCTTCATTCACTGTCACACTTTCCCCGCCGTCGCTGTTCGGATCATCAAGATATTCAATATGCTGATTTTCAGCTGGTACACCAAGTTGCCGGAGAGCATTATAAAACTCCTCCATCCGGGCCCCCGCAAATTGCTCAACTGTCAGTGGCTCATACCCTTCAAACTCCGGATCATGTTTGATCTCCCAGAAGTAACCACCATTGGGTCCCGTTGATTACGTTAAGGGCCCCGGATTGGCGACCATGCGTCATCAGAACCACATGAGTATCCCTGCCGGCTGCTACATGCTCAGCGATGGTGATCCCCATGTTCAACGTCTCATCATCTGCGTGCGGTGCATAGAAAATAACTGGTCTGCTCATGATGTATCCCTCCAATAAATAAACCCCTCGGCAAAAGCCAAGGGGCAGTTTTGGTTTAGAGTTTTTTCAATTGGATTTCCTGCGCTTGATTTCTTACCGCATTCAGGACAGCTTCTGTGATTTTTGATTCATACGCCGTATCATAGACTACTTTTCCATCTACGGAAATGCGGTACATCGGTTTAGGCTGTTTTCTTTTCAAACCAAAGACTTCTGCTACTCCTTCCACAATCGATTTAGCCAAGCCATCTAGGAATGCATCATCTTTGAGTAACTTATTTTCTCTTTCATTGGTGATGAAAAGGTTCTCAAGCAAAATGGCCGGCATTGCAGTTTCTCGGAGAACCGCAAAGTCTGCTTTTTTCTGGCCACGGTCCCGGATGTTGTATTGATTCAAATAGCTCATGATATGAGAATGAATCACATTTTGATACTTTGCCGTTGTCGAGCTGGCGTTGGTATAAATAAAAGATTCAAACCCATGTGCATCAGAGCTGGCAGCGTTGTTGTGGATCGAAATGAAGAGGTCCGCGCCGCGATCATTAGCGAACTTAGCCCGCTCGCTCAATTCCAAAAAGCGGTCATCCCAACGTGTGAGACTGACCGCCACCCCTTCGTAATTTCCAAAATGACCGTTGATCTTTTTGGAAATATTCAACACGACGTCTTTTTCCTGAAGACCATGACCAATTGCGCCTGGATCCTCTCCCCCATGCCCGGGGTCGATTACCACGTATACACTCATTGAGACTTACCCCTTTTGATCAAATTTTTTGGCCCGGAATAAAGCCCGGATGCAGAAAGCCCCAAAACAAGCCCCTGCAAAACGCCCTCCAAAATGCTACCTGGCAAAAAGAAAACACCAGCCACAACACCCAACGCCAAAGAAGCAAGCGGGGCCCATCGGTTAGGTAACCCCAACTGCTTCAGCACCTCACAAACTCCTAGAATGATAGGGATTAACGCATATTCAAGGCTTTCCATCAATTATCATCCTCCTTGTACAAAATAAAAAAGCACTCCGATCCCTGTTGTGATCAAAGCGCTGACAGTGGCTTTCCATGTCCAATCGTGTTTTTTCTCGATCTTTTTCGCTAAGTCTAAAGCGTCTTCTGCCTTATTAAGTGCTTCCCTGCTCCTCTCATCTGCATTATGCGTGCTCTCCATTTTTTCTTCCATTTGGTCCAGCCTGGCCTCAATCCGCTGCAAGGATCCGGCCATCCTTTGAATCATGTCATACATCTCCTTATTTGAGATCACGACTCCGTTGTCTTTCATGATGTCGCCTCCTACAGTTTAATATCTGTGTTTTGTCTCTGGACGAGTTGTAAACATGCCTCCCGGATAGCTGATTCTTTATCCGGTTTGGAAATATTAAGCGCCACCTTTTCATTTTGATAAAGTTCCCATTCACCTGTTGCAGGGTTCAGTTCGCAATACACCAAGAAATGATATGGCCAGGAGGAACCATCTTGAGGGTCAATCCTGACAACAATCTGAGTATCAGCGAGAGGATAGTACTGGAAAATAGGTTCAAAACGAGCCAAGAATATCACTCCCCTTGCGTTCTTTTGAAGAGATTTTGGATCCAACCGCCATGAGATGCTGTTTTCTTTTGGTCATTCAACCCATATAAGGGGGCTGGCGCGGTTCCCAATCGGACCTGAACACTTTCTCCGCGCTCGTCAAGCGCTCCCGATATCTCCCGTATAATGACATCGTCATTGCCAAGCGGGGTTTGGACGCGGACGCGATCCCCCAGAAACCAGTCAGCGTGATATCTCATTCCTTCTTTGTCAATAACATCCGCTTCTATGATGGTTTGACTGGTGGCTTTCCTCAGCTCATCATAAAGCTGGGCTTTTAATGCTTCGATTTCTTCAGTATGTGTGGTGTCAGTCGTTGACCGTTTAAATCCTGAAAAGCTCCTGAAACCTTCTCGGTCCCCATACACCGCTCTTGATGGTTCATCCCCAGAATGGGCAAAAACCCTGTCTGCTCCGTCTCCGGATCCTCCGATTTGAATAATGTTTGCCTCTGGCGCTGTTCTTGTTCGGCGGATCCGCAAAACATTCCCTTCATCCTTGGAAAAGATGATGGAGCGCGTCTTATCTGGGCACGCCTTGAACTCAAACGTGATCCACCAACCACCGTTAAATGTGTTACCGATTGAGGCATCATATTCCATTTTTGAAACCAAGACAATCGGATGCGGCGGCTTCCAGACTGTACCGTCGCTGTTGTAGACCGTTGATTCGCTATAGTTTACGATCTGTTCTAAAATGTCCATCATCGGGTCTCCCCTGGTTACGATCGGATTGGGATTTGGGAAAGTGGCCAAGTCACCACTCGGGTATCGTTCACTTCCTACGTCATTTGCTGAACCCTGTGTAAATTTGACATACAGTTGCGGGATTCTCCGGGATGGGTCCGCATCCTGCGCCTTGTTTTTCCCAAATATGTCCCAAAAGCACTCACTACTGGAACGACTCGGCTCCTCCGGTCGTTGCCCCCGGTCATTCGGCGTATAATCGGTATGATTCCCGGCGGAATCCGTCATGTACGGGGACCTGAAAATCCGAGGATGAGCCAACGCCAGGGATCGAGCCACAAAATCCATCTCATCCCCGCCTATGAAAGTCATTAGTTCACCGTTTTCATCCAGGGTGTATTCATGATCCAGAAGCGGGCCTGAAAACAAATATTTGCCGTTCCGCTCCACGTAAATCCCGCCAACACCTTTGTTACCGGATGTCAAAAGCCCTAAAAGCTGGCGGGTGGATTCAGAGTGATAGGGGAGCGTCAAAATCCATTTCCCTAATGCGTTCATCCGTAGCGTATATTGAAGGGAAATGAAATCAGTGATTTCCCAAATGAACTTTAGGTTATAGTCTCTTATTCTAATTCGATATTCCGGCTTCATATCACACCCCCCAATACGGTGTTTCCACGTAAACATGGTATCGGCCATC
>NZ_JACETT010000061.1:0-19388 GCF_013912365.1 Thermoactinomyces intermedius | reverse complement strand
ATTTATTATATATTTTTTAAGGGGATAAAATGAATTCATATGTTAAGTTTTCAAATATAAAAGGAAATAAATTAGTACAGTTGAAAACAGGAAAGAGCAAGAATGGCATTTATAATATCCAGTATATTAACAACTGCATTACATTGAGGTCTGAAAAATGCAGTCAAGAGGCCAGCAATTCGTTCGCCCCGCGGATTCTGACAAATCAGAATTTATGGAACAATATTGAAAGGAGGTAATTATGGGGAATTCATTCCAGCGGGAAGATGTTGACTTTTATTCCAAGGGAACAAGATGCAGTGCATGGTTGTATTTACCAGCAAGCGATAAAAAATGCCCCATAATTGTAATGGCTCACGGATTGGGTGGAACTCGTGAAATGCGTTTATATGAATACGCTGAAAGATTTGCAGAAGCAGGATACGCTTGCTTTTTATTTGACTATCGTAACTTTGGAGCAAGTGACGGCAATAAAAGACAACTGATAAATGTAAAAATGCAGCTCGAAGATTGGAATAATGCCATCGAATATATCAAAAAAGACAATCGCATTGACGGAGAGAATCTTTTGCTCTTTGGCACTTCATTCAGCGGCGGGCATGTAATATGGCTGTCGGCACACAGAAATGATATTAAAGCAACAATAGCACAATGTCCATATACGGATACCATGGCCACAGTAAAAATGGTATCCCTGCCTTATATCCTGAAAAAAGTACCTTTTGTTATTGCTGACTTATTATCCTGTATAAGAGGATATCATCCCGTTATGCTGAAACTCTCCACATACAAGGGAGAAAATGCGTTTATGGAAGCCGATGAGGAAACCACAAAGAGATTTATTGGAGATGCAGAATTTAGAAATGAAGCACCAGCAAGAACATTACTTGAATTTGTCAAGTATTCTCCCGGCAAATATTTCAGCAAAATCAACAATCCGATTTATGTTGCGGTTTGTTCAAAAGATTCATTGGCTCCTGCAGAAAAAACCATACAGCTTGCAGGAAACACTAAATACTCAACTTGTAAACAGTATGATTGCGGACACTTTGATATTTATTTAAATCCGTATTTTGAAGAAGCTATTAATGATTATATCAACTTTTATAATGAGATATTATTGTAAAACAAGACAGATCTGATTCTCGTATACGTTAGAAGATAAGTGAAATGCACAAATCCCGGTTTGTAGAGGAGATAACGTGTCCTTTACAATTACACAACCATATTTGTAACAGAGCCTTTTTATTTTACATACTTTTCAAATCTTCATTGAGCCAAGGTATCATAAATTTCTTTTGTTTTTTTATTGGTTCACTTCCACAATCGGCTCCGTAACATAAAAGGTATTGAAAAGAAGTGATAATGCACCACTACATCTCATTTGTTATAATTCGTCTGCCGTCAACACTCGAGACACGTGGAGTGTGTGGCATTGATGAAAAAAAGATTGACAGAAAGACATTGGATCCGGATTTGATAAAAAAGCACTGATCATTTCCGGATCTTTTTCAGTATCAATCCGGAGGGAATTTAGGGTGGACAAGAAAACAGAATTCTTGCCCGCGAGCGGGAGTCGTCAAGCAAGATAAACCGGAAGCAATATTTCGTCCACCAGCCGTTCCAACCGTTTGGTATTAATCCCATCTTTGCGCAAAATATTTTCAATCCGGATCAGGTCAAAAGGCAAGGTCAGTGTCTCGTCGCTGACCTCTTTTATTTTTTCTCCCCGTTTTTTGGCGAACCCGAGCAGTTTTCGCATGATCTCAATGTTTTTATTGGTTGCGTTGATTTCAAGTTCAGCCGCGATTTCTTTATTTTGCCCCATTTCAAATAAAATCGCATTCATGATTTCGCGCTCGCACTGGTCATATATGCTTTGGTAGATTGTGAGCAACTGCAATAAGTCCCCGCGCAAACTTCCGGTGTCCTCAATTTTATCAATCAATGCCCCGTCGAGTGCGTCGATTGCTTTATATGCCACGATGTCACGGATCAAATCCAAGGGAGTTTTCCAACGGCGGTACAAGACCGAACGGCTGGTTTTGGCGGCCTGTGCGATTTGCTGAAAGGTCAGATGGTTATAACCGACTTTTTTGATCAGCTCGATCGTGGCGTCATAAATGCTTTCGGTCAGCGTGTCTCCTCTTCTGCGCGTATTCTTGTTTGGATCTTTCATTTTTTCACCCTCTTTCGGGAAGTCAGTCGCCAAACCAAAATTTTTCTAAAACATTATACCATATGGCTTTTGGAAATAAGGTACATATTGAATCTTATATCATTCCTGTGTATATTAATTAAAGTGCAATATGTATCTTAATTAGGGGGTGGAAAAATGGAAAAAGAAAAATTGCCCAAAGGATTACTCGGCATCGCGTGGATTTTGGTGCTTGGCGCACTGCCGCCGATGTTGGACTCCACGATCGTGAATATTGCGGTGAATGATTTGGAAAAAGTGTTTTCAGCTTCTTTTGTTGTTACGCAATGGGTTGTGACCGGATATATTCTTGCGTTGGGGATGGCCGTCCCTTTCTCCGGATGGCTGATGCAAAAATATGACGGCAAGAAGGTGTATATGTACGCATTGGGGCTGTTTTTGATCAGCTCGCTCCTTTCCGGATTTGCCTGGAACATTGAGAGCCTGATTGCATTTCGTGTGTTGCAGGGGATCGCTTCCGGCATCATCATTCCAACGTTGACGACCTTGGTTGCACAAGCTGCCGGCGGCGAAAACATCGGGCGTCTCATGTCTGTTGTCGGCATTCCGGTTGTTTTTGGCCCGATTGCCGGACCGGTGATCGGAGGGTTGATTTTGCAACACTCCGAGTGGCCGTGGTTGTTCTTTGTAAACCTTCCGGTCGGAGCCGTTGCACTCATCATTGCGCAATGGAAGCTTCCAAAATTTGAACCGGTGAATCGATCGGCAAAACTGGACTGGGCCGGTATTTTTTTGTTGGCGCTGTTATCGGGTATGTTTATCTATGGCATCACGGAGATCCGGGCGGAAAGCAAGCATGCAGCCACGGGCATTCTGGCTTTGGGGATTGCCGCTCTGTCGCTGATTTCCTACCTGTTTTATGCATGGAAGCAAAAAAGCAAAGCATTGATTCCGCTGGATCTGTTCCAATCCAAAAATTTCAGTGCCGTGTTCTTTTCCCTGTTCCTGGCCGGTTTTGCCACCAACGGACCCATGCTTCTCTTCCCGATGTTTTTTCAAAATGTACTCGGCCTGGATGTGATCACATCGGCACTGTGGCTGGTTCCCCAAGGCTTGGGGATGCTGGTGGCACGGCCGTTGATTGGCAACTTGACGGATAAGATCGGAGCCCGGTATGTTGTATTGCCTTCGATTGCCATCACCATCATCGGGACGTTCCCATTTATATTTTTTGATGTTGCCACGGCGCAGTGGATCATCTGGATTGTACTCTTCATACGCGGAATCGGCGTTGGAGGGATCACGGTCCCTGTGATGAGCGATGCTTATGTGGGACTGGAAAGGTCGCAGATGCCGGCAGCCAGCGTGGCCACTCGCATCATCCAAAACGTCGGGGCGGCTTCCGGTTCCGCCGTTTTGGCAACCGTGGTGAGCCATTTCCTCCATCAAGGGGGAGCCGTGGCAGCCCACTTGGCCGGTGCTTATCATGCCGGTTTTGTGACAAGTTTGATCTTCATGGTGATCAGCATCCTGCCGGCATTGTTTTTAACAAACAAACTGAAAAGCCGGATGACAGGGCCTCAGGTGCAGAATCAATAAGGAGACAAGCCCGAGGTGGATTTGTCACTTCGGGCATTATTTTGAAAAAAGGCCGGCGGGGTGGGTTCCGGCATATTGCAATGTCTTCATGAATAGAATGACCTGACATATTCATGAAGGAGGAAAGCCATGGGTTACTATGTGAAGGCAAATCATATCAATATATATGTCGAAGATTTAAGGCCCGAATGCCAAAAGGCCATTTTGTTTTTGCACGGTTGGCCCGGCAATCATCATCTGTTTGAATACCAGTTCAACCGGCTTCCCAAATACGGGTATCGCTGTATCGGCATGGATATCCGGGGCTTTGGCAAGTCAGACAAACCCTTTTCCGGCTATGATTATGATACGTTGGCCGATGATGTGAGAGGGGTGGTGGAGGCGCTGGGGTTGTGTGATTTTACATTGGTCGGGCACTCCACCGGCGGTGCCATTGTGGCCAGGTATATGGGACGGCATCAGGGTTACGGGGTGTCGAAGCTGGTTTTGGTCGCAGCCGCTGCCCCCAGTTTGGTCCGGCGAACCGATTTTCCATACGGGGTTGAGAAAGAAACCATATTGCAGATCATCAAGGACACTTACCGGGACCGTCCCCGGATGCTTCGGGATTTCGGGGACCGCTTTTTTTACCAACATACATCTCAAGCATTTTCCGACTGGTTTTTCCAATTGGGGTTGGAGGCGGCGGGATGGGCCACGGCCGCCGTTGCAAAAACCTGGATCCGGGAAGTGTTGTTTGCCGATCTGGAAGTGATCCGGGTGCCGGTTTTAATCATTCACGGCATTCATGACCAAGTGGTTCCGTTTGAGCTGGGAGAAATCCAACAAAGGATGATCCGGAATGCCAGGTTGGTCCCGTTTCAATTTTCCGGACACGGATCTTTTTATGATGAGAAGGAAGAATTTAATCATCAATTGGCCAGATTTATCGGCGACTGAGCAAACCGCCGGACATCCTGTCACCCGGGGCTTCAAGCAAGGAGCCCTTTTTTGTTTTTTGCACAAAAAAAGTTGCCCCGCTGATGATCAGCAGGGCAACCGGGATAAAACCCTTAATTGCGGATCAGATAGTCAAATGCTCCCAATGCGGCGGTTGCACCGGAGCCCATGGAAATGATGATTTGTTTGTAGGCGCTGTTGGTACAATCCCCTGCGGCAAAGATGCCCGGAACGTTGGTGGCACCTTTGGCATCGACGATAATTTGGCCGCGATCCATTTCAACCGTGCCTTCCAACCATTCGGTATTCGGCACGAGACCGATTTGGACAAAGACACCTTGCAGTTTGATGTGATGCTCTTCACCGGTTTCACGGTCGACATATTTGATTCCGTCCACTTTATCTGTGCCAGTGATTTCCTTGGTTTGGGCATTGGTAATCACGGTGACGTTGGGAAGGCTGTTCAGGCGTTTTTGCAGAACTTCGTCTGCTTTTAGTTCAGGCATAAATTCGAGGACGGTGACATGATTGGCGATCCCTGCCAGGTCGATGGCCGACTCGATGCCGGAGTTTCCTCCGCCGATGACGGCTACGTCTTTTCCGGCGAATAACGGTGCGTCACAGTGCGTGCAGTTTGCCACGCCTTTGTTCCGGAATTTCTCTTCTCCGGGAACACCGACATTACGCCAACGGGCACCCGTTGCAATAATGACGGTTTTGCTTTTTAACACGGCACCGTTTTCCAGGAAGATGTCAATCATGTCGTCTTTCTTTTCGATCCGTTTGACCGTTTGTGAATCCATCACATCGACAGGGTAATCCCTGACATGCGCTTCCAGTTGGGAAGCTAGTTTTTCCCCGTCGGTTTGTTTGACGGAGATGAAGTTTTCAATGGTGGTGGTGTCCAAAATCTGGCCGCCGAAACGGTCGGCGATGATGCCGGTGCGAACCCCTTTGCGCGCCGCATAAATGGCCGCCGTTGCGCCGGCAGGCCCTCCGCCGATGATGAGGACATCAAACGGCTCTTTTTTGTTGAATTCCGATGGATCGGATTCGCTTCCGAGCTTTTTGAGAATGTCACCGATCGTCATCCGTCCGCTTTCGAAAAATTCGCCATTCAGGTATACCGTGGGCACAGCCAGGATGTCTTTGCTTTCCACTTCTTCCTGATAGGCTTTTCCTTCGATCATGGTGTGTTTGATACCCGGATTCAAAACACTCATCATGTTCAAAGCCTGCACCACATCCGGGCAGTTGGTGCAACTCAGGCTGACATACGTTTCGAAGTGGTATTCGCCATCAAGATTTTTAATTTGGTCAATAATGCTTTGCTCCACTTTGGGCGGTCTGCCGCTGACTTGCAACAGAGCCAGCACAAAGGAAGAAAACTCGTGACCCAGAGGAATTCCTGCAAAGACAATTCCTGAATCTTCTCCAACACGGTCCACGCTAAAGCTGGGCGTGCGCTCCAATGTGGTTTTTTCCATTTTGATTTTCGGGGACATGCCCGCGACTTCATCCACGAAGGCGAGCATGTCTTGGGATACTTTATCGGAGCCGGCGCTCACTTTAAGAACGATATCGTTTTCCAATAGTTGGAGATACTGTTCCAGTTGTGTTTTTATTTCTGCATCCAGCATGTATATCGCTCTCCTCAGATTTTTCCAACCAGGTCAAGGCTCGGCTTCAGGGTTTCTTCTCCTTCTTTCCATTTTGCTGGGCAAACTTCGCCAGGATGGTTGCGTACGTATTGAGCGGCTTTGATTTTGTCCACGATGGTGCTTGCGTCGCGTCCGATGCCGTCAGCGTTGATTTCGACAGCTTGGATCACGCCGTCCGGATCGATGATGAAGGTACCGCGATCAGCCACACCTTCTTCTTCTCTCAATACATCGAACATGTTGATCAGCACATGAGCCGGGTCACCGATCATGGTGTAGGTGATTTTGCTGATGGCTTCGGAATGATCATGCCATGCTTTGTGTACGAAATGGGTGTCAGCGGAAACAGAGAATACTTCCGTGTCCAGCTTTTTCAGGGTTTCATAATGATCTTGCAAGTCTTCAAGCTCGGTCGGGCAAACAAAAGTAAAGTCTGCCGGATAGAAGCAAACAACGCTCCAATGACCTTTGAAATCTTCTTCCGTCACTTCGACGAATTCACCATTTCTGTAAGCTTGCAATTTGAAAGGTTCAACTTTTTTACCGATTAAAGACATGGCTTGTTTCCTCCTGTTTTTTTAAGATATATGAAGCGCTTCGTGGGGATTGAAGGCTCGCTTCTTTAATTAATTCCTATTTAATAATAATTATAATTTATCTTGTTGTCAACGTTTAAGTAACTGAACAATTGAAACGGTCCCCGATGCCGCCAAGAAAGCGGTTTGCCGGGCTCCGTCCGCTTCCGGATGCAGGGCTGAGCTTCGGTTCCCCTTTGGTTGAAGCGTCTTCATTTTCATCTTTTATTTATTATTATCATAACTCATCATGAATAGTAATCATGCGCTTTTGATGAATAAAAAAAATGCGGAAATTTTCTTGACCCTGACCTTGGGGGAGACTTTAGAGTGGATGGCGGGAGGTGAAGCAATGTGTCTTATACCGTGCAAGAAGTGGCGAAACTCTCCGGTGTGACCGTGAAGACGTTGCACCATTATCACAAAATCGGACTGTTGATGCCAAAGCGAGTGGACGACAACGGCTACCGGTATTATGGCGATCAGGAATTAAAACGGTTGCAGCAAATTTTATTTTATCGCGAGTTGGATTTTCCGCTGAAGAAAATCAAAGACTTGTTGGATCAGCAAACGGACCGGCTGAGTTGTCTGTTGGAGCAGCATTCCCTCTTAAAAGAAAAAGAGCGGAGACTGGTCGGCATTTTGCGGACATTGGAGGAAACCATCCGGCATGAAAAGGAGGAAATTCCGATGAGAAAGGATAAGATGTTTTCCGGGTTGAATGAAACAGAATGGAAAGAAGCGATGAAAGAGCAGAATGAGTATTTGCAAAAAAACTACGGCTACGAAATCGATTCCAGCGAAATCCATGCTGACACGATGAACGAAAAGGCGAATGAAGCGATTGAATTTATGTCGTTTATGGCATCCGCCTTGAGAAACGGCATCAGCGTCAACGACAAGCGGGTACGGGATGCGGTTGAAAAACACATCCGGTTCCTTCAAAAAGACATGGACATGGATGCAAAAGGATTTTTGGCCCAAGCCCGGTTTTTCATCATGGATGATTTTCACCGGAAGCAAATGGAAGCGCAACAGACCGGCTTGAGTTATTATCTCTTCTGTGCAGCAGAGAATTATGCGTCCGGTTAAACAATCCGACCGGGACCGCCGTCAGAATGATTGGCGGTCTTTTTCTATAAGGATGGGGATGAATGTTCATCAGAAGGAGGGATTGAACGTGGTGGAATCGATCATACAAGAAGTGACCGAAAAATTATCCTCTTTGCCTTTTGTTGAAGCGGTTGTATTGGGGGGATCCCGCGCCAGAGGCAACCACTTGCCCGATTCCGATATCGATATCGGGATCTATTATGATCCGGAGTCCTTCGATTTGGATGCGCTCAATCCATTGGCAACCGCGTTGGATGACGGGCATCGCAGCAACCTGGTTGTGCCTCCCGGGGCATGGGGAGAATGGGTGAATGGTGGCGGTTGGTTAATCATAAAAGGGTATCATGTCGATCTGATTTTACGTGACATGAAACGGGTGGAGAAAATCATGGATGAAACCGGGCAAGGTATCGTAACCGCCAATTACCAGACCGGACATCCCCACGGCTATATCAGTGCCATGTATCGCGGCGAATTGGCCATCAGCCAAATCCTGTACGCCAAAAGTAACCGGTTTGTGAAGTTGAAGAAACAGGCGGAAATTTATCCGGATGCCTTAAAGGAGAGCATGATCCGTTTTTTCTTGTTTGAAGCCGGATTTTCTCTCGAATTTGCCAGAGCCAATGCGAAAACGGGTGACAAATATTATGTGGCCGGTCAGATTTTTCGTGCTGTTTCCTGTTTAAATCAGGTGTTGTTTGCTTTGAACCGTCAATATTGCATCAACGAAAAGAAAGCGGTGGAGCTGGTGGAAACGTTTGAATACAAACCGCAAAACTACCGCTTGAAGGTGAATCGGATTTTCGAAGCCCTTGGAACTTCCCTTCCCGAATGCTGCGACAAGGCGGAGCAGCTTTATCACGAGGTGAAACAAACAGCCGGGCATGCAACAGAGGGAGAATAAATATAACAAACAGATAGATGAATCGGCTTTACATATCAATCATAAAAAATCATGCAAAATATATGTATTAAAATATAGATCAAATGATATATTAACTATCTGTGTAATTAAGTGGGTTTTCCGTTTCCATTGGAAAACCCTGATTTTTGTTTGGGTTTGTTTTCGGTCATTTTTATTTTTTTTACAGGAATCCAAATCTCGCTGTAAGCTGTGGGGATTCTCAAAAGCCATGCACTTCAGACCGGAGGTTTCATATCTTAAAACGATAAAAATGAATTTAAAATCGATAATTATTTATTGCAAAACGATAAAAAATGCATTAGGATAAAATCGATAATCCATTAGTGAGGTGCTTTCTATGAAACGAGGTTCCACACTCTTTTTAAAGATCGCTGTTATTCTTATTGGAATTCCCATCCTTGCTCTGTCTGTATTTTGGTTGCCTTCTTTTGCAAATTATTTGCCTTATCCCGTTTTAATCACTGTGTATGCAACAATAATCCCGTTTTTCTTTGCTCTGTATCAGGCTTTAAAGCTGTTAAGCTATATTGACAGGAACAAAGCTTTCTCGGAATTATCTGTACAAGCATTAAAGTATATCAAATACTGTGCCGTCACAATCAGCATCTTATATGTGGCAGTCATCCCGTTCTTAATTCCAGTGGCGGATGCAGATGATGCCCCAGGTCTCGTGGGATTCCCGGTTATATTTATATTTGCTTCCTCTGTGATTGCAGTTTTTGCTGCTGTTCTCCAAAAACTCTTAAAAGAAGCCATAGAGATAAAAACGGAAAATGATTTAACGGTCTGAGGTGAATAACTTGGCGATTATCATCAATCTTGACGTAATGTTGGCCAAAAGGAAAATGAGTTTAACCGAACTTTCGGAGAGGGTCGGAATCACGATGGCCAATCTGTCTGTATTGAAAAATGGAAAGGCAAAAGCGATTCGTTTGTCAACTTTAGATGCGATTTGTAAGGCTTTGGAATGTCAGCCTGGAGATATTTTGGAATATCGAAGTGATGAAGAGAGTCAAGGATCATAAGGTATAAATATTGATGCAGAAAAGCAGGGATTGATATAACTGTTATTTGGAGAGATATCACCATGGACCATAACAATCCGATTATTAAAAATATGGCCAACCCTCATGAACTGGAGAGAATGTACAGGAAAGACCCCGAAGCTTTCAGAAAGGCATTCTTATACGCCTGGGAACAAAATCCTGATTCGCCGGTTCTTGCTGTTTGGTATGAAAGATTGCATTTTAAGGAAACAGAAACTAGAGAAAAAGTTTCCTTGCTACCAAAAGATTTTGTATTTACGGCCATTTTGGCCATTATGGCCGGGATAAGCACCAGGATCATTTGGCATTTTGTCGAACAGCAAACAATAGCCCCGGTTAACCTTGTTTTCGGGTTGTTTCCATTTATTGCCGCCTGTTTTGTATACAATAGTAAACCCAAAAAAAATATTCTTTACACTCTTGGATCATTATTCCTGATTTGCGGAATCTATCTTAATATGCTGCCACTGGAGATGAAAGACAGCATTTTCCTTGTTTATCTGCACCTTCCCGTTTTCTTATGGGGATTATTGGGTGTGGCATTTACAGGAAATGAATATGGAAAAGGCAGTGCAAGATTAGCCTATCTGAAATGGAATGGGGAATTTTGCATCCTCTACGCCAGTATGGCAATCAGCGGAATGTTGCTGACAGCATTAACCATGCAGTTATTCAGATTTGTCGGGATGGATATATCTGAATTCTATTTTAAAAATGTTGTTTCATTTGGTGCTGCCGCTCTCGCTGTTGTGGCTGCATACCTGATATCCAGAAACCACCTTAAACTTGCTATAAATATTGCACCATATATAGCCAAAATTTTCAGCCCTCTTGTACTTGCCACATTGTTTGGCTATCTTATAACGGTGATTTGGGTCGGAAAGAATCCATTCCTGGATCGCGATTTTCTCATATCCTTCAACGGAATGCTCCTTAGTGTACTGGCTGTCACCATTTTTTCCATTACGGAAAGTGGCGCAGACGAGAAAAAGAATATTTTTGATTATATCAATTTTGCCCTGATTGTTCTTTCGCTTGCCGTTGACAGTGTGGCTTTATCAGCCATCGTGTTCAGGCTTTCTTCTTATGGGATATCGCCTAACAGGTTTGCTGCTTTAGGCGTAAATATACTGATCTGGGCCAATCTGATTTGGATTATGCTGTCCTATTTGCGTTTTCTGCAAAGCAAAACCGGACCTTCAACCATCCAGGAGGCCGTGACGAAATATTTGCCGGTCTACGGACTTTGGGCCGCTTTTGTTACATTTGCTTTTCCTTTGATTTTTTAATCAGAAAACAATCGGGCGCACATCCGGATGTCAGCACAACGCCAGGAGTCACCCATTGCAGATGATCAGAACAAGGTACCGGAGTTTTAAACAGATAAGTTGGAATAGGAAGTTTCCAACAATTCTCCCGAAGATCCGGATGGTACTGAGCCATTGCTTGAAAAAATGAAATGTCAACCATTGTTCCGGGAAGTGTCCCGGGAGATGCCGGAACTGCTTGAATTGGATTCCCCGGAATACAATGAAAACAGAACAAAGCATACAAAAGATATGTATAAAATATATATCAAATGATATATAAACATCTGCGAACAAAGGGTTTTCCGTCACTTGTCCGGAAAACCCTTTGTTTTGTTTTATTTTCGTTTTTTGACCGGAATCCAAATCTCGCTGTAAGCATGATTTTTTTGGCTTTGATCCCGTTTGGAAAAGGAAAAAGCAGGGGCATTGATGAGTTCATAATTGGAAGAGGGGAGCCATTCGGAATACACTTTGGCCATGGTTTCCTGCAGTGTGGAAGGGAAGGGCCCTTCATTGGGGAAGACGGCCCAAGTGCATGCAGGCACCGTCACCTTATCCAACCGGTCACTCACCTGATTTTTCGTCGTCAAAACTCCGATCATATGCGTCAATTCGCCTTCTTCTTTTAAGAAGTCAGCATCTGCTTCATAAGAAGCATTGACGACTTCATAAGGCTCGATGTTTTGAAGCGAATGCATTTCTTCTTTTTGCTCATCCGTGATGCTTTCCGCCAGTTTGACAATGTCTTGGTTGATTCCTTTGAATTGCATGGGAACCCGTTTCTTGACACCGACTAGATTAAACGCCGGTTTGTCTTCGATTCGAAACTCCATGGCATGGCCTCCTTTGACTGTGATGACAAATGAAAGTTTGGGAAAAGATTGGCTGACGCCGTTCTTGACGACATCCGAGGGCAAATGACCGCTCCATTTTTTGAAAGCCCGGGTAAAGCCGTCGAGGGTATAACCGTATTTCAAAGCCACATCGGTCACGGTCTCTCCTTGCAACAAGTCCATGCCGGCTTCCGATAATCTCCGGTTTTTTATATATTCACTCAGAGTAAAGCCGGTAAGATAAAAAAATATCTTCCGAAAGTGGTAGTCCGAAACCCCGGCATATTCCGAAATGGATTCCAGAGTCAGTTCATCGGTCAAATGATCCTCAATATAGTTGATCACGTCATTCAATTCTTTTAACACATGGTATTCCCCCCTTCGGCATCCACATCATAACAAAACGCCTTTCATTGCCGCTCGACTTTTTTCATCCGAAAAAGATCGGATCATCAAACGAGTACCTCATTGTCCGTTGTATACGTTTTCAATCGTTTTTAAAACCGGTGGTGTGATGTTGGTACAAGGGAGTTGCCATTGAGGAAGTTGCAATGGGACAAACAAAGGGTTTTCCGTCACTTGTCCGGAAAACCCCTTTGTTTTGTTTATTTTCGTTTTTTGACCGGAATCCAAATCTCACTGTAAGCATGGTCTTTTTGGTGGGGGCATTGAAGAGTTGATCATTGCGAGAAGGAGCAACCGGCGTCCGTCTCATGTCTATTTCACATGTAACAATCCTGTCAGTAACACGTTTAACCCGTACAGGAACTGCCGTTCAAAGTCCGAATCAAATGCATATTGCTTGCCAAAAAGCATTTCAAACTGCTCAAGTTCCTCTGAAGAAAGCTGCTTTGCCCGGATTTCATCGGCGACAAACGATAATATGTAATTATTGATGAGATTGGCCGCAGTCATACAGTTTTTGTCAGATACCCCGAGCTTGGTCAGGGCAGATAAAACAAATTTGATGGCTTTGATTCTGGCCGGGGTTTTGGGGACAGATTGCGCAAAAATATCGACCGCATCCCGGGTATGAAGCAAAACCCTCCTGAATTCCAAGGCAATGGCTGTTAATGTTTCTTCGGCATGGTCGATTGATTCGGGCAAAGTTACATCCCGGGTAATGTGTTCTGCGATCAAATCATATAATTCCTGTTTATTTTTGATATGCCAGTACAAGGAAGCCGCCTTGATGTTTAACTCCTTCGCAAGTGCCCGCATTGTCAAATTCCCTATGCCATCCCGGTTTAACAGATCCAGAGATGCTTTGATAATGGCTTCTTTGGTTATGGTCATCCAATCACTCCAAAAGAATATTTTAGAAACATTGACACTAACGGTGTTAGATTGTATACTGGCAGTATAAGCGGACTAACAATGTTAGGTGATTGCATTATAACCTGTTGCAACCGGATTATCAATCCATCCAAGGCAGGGGGACTTTGCACCGGTGACTGGCAGATTGATTTCCGGTTGAAAAGGGATGGTGAAAGGCATGATCAAGAACGGGAGAAAAAAGAAAGATGTCGGGATCTATGGCTTGGCGGCCAAATGGTATGACCGAAACACGCGTAAGAACCGGCTGGCAGAAATGCGGGAATATGCCAATGAAGTGGCATCGCATGTTGGCGAAAACGCAAAGATTTTGGAAGTCGCCCCCGGCCCGGGTTATTTGGCCATCGAGCTTGCAGGGAGAGGTTTTCATGTAACGGGTGTCGAGATCAGTCCCGATTTTGTGAAAATTGAAAAAGCCAACGCAAAGAAAGCCGGTGTATTTGTTGATTTTAAAGAAGGAAATGCATCCAGTTTGCCTTGTGACGACAATTTTTTCGATTTTGTGGTATGTAGTGCGGCATTCAAAAACTTCAAGGAGCCCTTAAAAGCATTGAATGAAATGCACAGAGTACTGAAACAGGGCGGAACCGCACTGATCATCGACATGAATCACGAGGCCACCGCAGAAGATATAGAGAATGAAATCAAGAAGACAGGCATGAAAGGATTTGACAAATATTTTGTAAAGTTCTCATTTAAAACTTTTCTGAGGCAAGGCGCATACACCAAAGAAGAGTTTGAGCGATTAATCAACGAATCGCGTTTTGAAAATTACAAGATTAAAAAAGAAGGTATCAGTTTGTATGTCTATCTTTATAAGTAAATGAAACGGGTTGCTCTGGCGAAAGCTGATTCACAAAATGAATGGTTGTATCTGAAAAGCGGAAACGTCGATTCCGTGCGCTCCGTTAAACCGCCTGCCAATCCAGGGGATAACATCTGGCCTGATTGGCGTTTTTTTTGTCTTCCATTTCACCATTCATCTCATTCAACTTCTCTCCGATTCCTTCCTTGATGAAAATGTCTTTCATTCTTGCATGTCTTATCCTTACACAAGCATCCGGCACCACTCTTCAAGATATGTCTACAGGGATTTGTAACGGAAATCATGGATATGATCGCCGCAAATGAGGGCAAGAGGATGATTCCTTTGACAAAAATAATACCCTTAAGTATAATTTGTTATACTAGTAATACTAGTTATACCAGACGCACCAAAGAAAAAAATCATGGATGAGGGCAAAAGATAAAAGCGAAAATACATCAGGCCGGCACCGCCGGTTCAAAGGGGAAAGCATGATGACAAGCGTAAAGTCTGATATCCATAAGGTTGGCAGAGTCCATTATTTGGACAATATTCGCTGGGTAACAGTGATTTTGGTCTTGATTTACCATGTGTTTTATCTGTTCAACACGGTCGGCGTGCCTTTCCCGGTTGCAGATGATGCCGGGGTACGCGCGTTTGATACGTTTTCTTATATCGTTTATCCGTGGTTTATGGTCATCCTTTTTTTAATTGCCGGGATCAGCGCCAGGTATGCGCTCTACAAGCGGACCCACCGGGAATTTTTAAAAGACAAAGTGAACAAGCTTCTGGTTCCGTCCACCCTGGGTTTGTTTGTCTTTCACTGGATCTCCGGGTACTTGAATATCAAGTGGGGAGGCGGGCTCGATTCCATTCCGGTTTGGATGCGTTATCCCGTTTTTGCCATGGCCGGAACCGGCCCTTTGTGGTTTATCCAAATGCTGTTTTTATTTTCTGTCTTCTTGGTGTTGATCCGTAAAATGGATAAAAACGACAAAATCTGGGCCTTTTGCGGGAAAATCAACATCGTCATGATCCTGTCGCTCGTTTTTGTCATCTGGGGGGCGGCACAGGTTTTGAATCCGCCTGTGATCACAACGTACCGATTTGGGATTTATGGCGCAGCTTATCTGATCGGTTACTTTGTTTTTTCCCATGATGAGGTTCAAAACGCCGTCGAAAAAATCCGGATTCCCATGTTGCTGGCGGCCGTCATTCTGGGAGTGGCCTTTACCGTCCGTTACTTTGGGGAAAGTTTCGTCTCCACAAAGTGCCTGACAAGCTTTTTGACCAACTGCTATCTGTGGGCCGCCATCCTTGCGATCCTCGGCTGTGGCAAAGCCTGGTTTAATAAAACGTCCGCTTTTGCATCCTATATGACCCGATCCAGCTTCGGTTTTTATGTGGTGCATTACTTGGTCGTTCAGGTGGTTTGTTTCTATGTTCACCATTTCAGTCCCTTGCCGAAGTCCCTGAATTACTTTTTGGCCTTGGCCATCGAACTGCCCGGCACGTTTCTCCTCTATGAGGGATTGCGGAGAATTCCAGTCATCCGCTATCTTGTGCTCGGGATGAAGAGGAAAAAAGTAAAACAACCGGCTCCCGTTTGATTCGAGGAGCCGGCTTCTTTTTTTTAGATATGCTTCCAAAATGTTTCCTGTCCCTCTGATTTTCCGGATGAACCCGAAACAAAGTCAAATTAGTCCAAGGTTCCTGGTCATGTTCTCTGGAGGCACAAACTCTTTTCAAATAATTGGTGCCTGATTTCATCAAACCCCGTATCGCTGATATGAAATTTTTCGGAAAGTTAAAATAAAAAAGAAAACCGGTTTCCATTCTACAATAGAAACCGGTTTTTTGGTCATGTTCATCAAAAAGTTTCTAACCACTTTTCTGTTAACAAGTCATATGCTTCGGCTGAATTTGGATAGTACAGATAATAAGGGAGTTTCGATTTCTTTCCGCCGGCTTTGTTAAAGCATTCCTGAAAAAACGGAACAAAGTAATCTTTAACATGGGAATCCATTTCCTCTACGAGTTCTTCATCTTCTTCCAGCTTTTCGAATTCCTCTGGTGAAAGTTCTTGCTCCAGTTTTTCATAGGCATAAAATCCAAAGGGAGCATTTCCAAATTTAAGCTCTTGTCCATTAGCATCGGTGAAAAGCTGGGTTCCCCACCCGTTCATGGGCGAAATCGTTACACCAAAAATGCCGCCATCCCCTCTGACTTCCAACAAAATAAAGGTGGTATCCGGATGAAACGGATACTGAAATAAATAAGGGAAATAAGCAATCACTTTTTCTTTTTTATCATTCATTGCCTCTTGTAAAAGTAACTTAATTTTTGGGTCCATTCGAATTCGCTCCCGTAATGCCAGTCAGTTAAAATTCGTCAAATTAATCATGCCGACTCCATTGCCAATGGGGAGCCGGCAAAAAACTTTGGGAGTTTTGTTATAAACCCGGAGTAAAACACGAGCATGATCAATGAAAATAAGAGATAAAAGGGGAGACTTTACTTTTCTTCCTTTTCTTTTTTTAAGTATTCTTCCAAAAATTCTCTGTCCTCTTGTTCTTCTGGGATCATTCCAAGGTATCGATACTTCCAAATGATTCGGCGATGCAGAGGATTGGCATCGGAGAGATCTTCATAGTCGAAATGGATTTTTATTTTTCCGGATGAATCTAAGTACAAAGTCAGATTGGTCCAAGGCTCTTGGTCATGTTTTTTGAAGGTTTCCCACAATTCTTCAAGATGGTCAAATAATTGAAAGAGCACTTTATCAAACTCAGACTGATCTATATGAAACCTTTTCGGTATATCCATGTAATAAACAGGTGATGTGCTGTTTTCAGGATAATAGTAGAAAAAAGAATAACAAAATCCTTCATTCACTTCTCCATACAAATAAACTTTCTCCCATTCTTCGGGAATCATTTCAACAATGGTTTCTCCGATTTGTTGATAAAGCTTTTCTGATTGGGTTTCGAATGGAGTATCCATGGATTTATCTTCCCCCCGTAAAATAAATAAAAAAGAAAACCGGTTTCAATTCTACAATAGAAACCGGTTTTTCGTGTTATTCAACCGAAGAGTCAATCCACCTTTCTGTTAACAAGTCATAGACATCGCCATTTGTATAGCCCAGATAATAAGGGAGTTTCGATTTCTTTCCGCCGGCTTGGTCAAAACACTCTTGAAAAAACTGAAGTAAATATTCTTTTACATAATCATCCATATCATCCACTAGCTCTTCATCTTCTTCCAGCTTTTCGAATTCCTCTGGTGGAAGCACTTGCTCCAGTTTTTCATAAGCATAGAATCCAAAGGAACCCACTTTCGGGTCTTCTCCATTAGCATCCATGTTGAGTTGTCTTCCAAATCCGTTCATGGGTGTGATCGTTGCACCAAAAATCCCTCTGTCACCTCTGATTTCTAACAAGATAAAGGTTGTATCCGGATGAAACGGATATTGTAATAAATACCGAAAATGCTGAATGACATTTTCTTTTTCTAAATTAATTCCTTCTTGGAGGAGTGATTTGATTTTACGATCCATTCGAATTCGCTCCCGTAATGCCAGTCTGTTAAAATTCGTTAAACTAATCATGCCGGCCTCATTGCCAATGGGGAGCCGGTGGAAAATGCAGTGCTTTAAGCAATGATAACGTTATGGAGAAAGATACTGTAAACATTTTTATATATCCTCTTTTTTCTGTTTTAGATATTCATCTATAAAAGATCTGTCCCTCTGATTTTCTGGTACAATTCCAAGATATTGATATCTCCAAATGATTCTGCGTTTTCGCGGGCTCGCATGAGAGAGATCTTCATAGTCGAAATGGATTTTTAATTTTCCGGATGAATCCAAGAACAAAGTCAGGTTGGTCCAAGGCTCTTGGTTATGTTCTCTGAAGGTTTCCCACAACTTCACAAACTCTTCGAATAATTGGTGCTTAATTTCATCAAACTCCGTATCGCTGATATGAAATTTTTCGGGAATATCCAAAAAGTAAACAGGGGATGAATGATTTACAGGGTAGTAGTAAAAGTAAACATAACTAAATCCTTCACTCACTTCCGCATACAAATAAACTTTTTCCCATTCTTCGGGAATCATTTCAACAATGGTTTCTCCAATCTGCTGATATATTTTTCCTAATTGAGCTTCCATTTATTTACCTCCTGGTCTATTTTTAAACTCAATTTCAACCCAAGGATCATCACCAATTTTATATTTTATTTTAAAGTAATCTGGTCGATTTGAATTGCCAATGTATTTAGGATTTATTTTGACCTTAACTTCATTATTATGAAGTAATTCTTCTTTCCATTCGTTCTCCAACTTTTTCCATTCACCTCTGTTCAGATTAGAGTTCATCGGGACCAGGTTATCAATTTCACCAGATCCTTTGAAAATAGTCGCTATTAAATGGCCGCCATCGTCATCTGGCAACCTGTCATCACCACCCACGGTCCTTTGAGCATAATTATTCCTTTTTCCTTTGCCTAATTTTAAGGATGCTTCAATGTCTATGATTCTTCCGTTTGCATCGGTTATATATTTATAGCCTTCATTTGAAGTGTATTCAATGTTTGCTTTTAAAGCTTTTTTGCCATTTCTTTTGGTGAAGTGCTCTCCATATTTTTCACATTTAATTGGAGAAGCCAGTGCTATGGATGCCAAATAACTGTTTGATTGATATCGATAAGAAAAACAATCTGCGACTTGTTTTGCTGCGATTTCAACAGTTTCTGATTTTTTGAATGCGGTGGTTACTTTATCGATGATTGGGTCCAACTTGGGAACGATGAATGATCCTAATCCGACCAGTGCTGCGCCGCCTATTCCCGATAAGACTGCATTTTTCCAATTGATTTTTCGCCCGTGCAAAATATCGTCTGCGACGCTTGTACCGGCGCCTTCTACTGCTCCGATGACTCCACCTTTGGTAAACATGTTTTGCAGAGGTGCCGGCAATTTGGAAACCAGTTTTTGACCTCCGCGCAGAACAGGTCCCAAGACTTTGGAATTCTTGGCACCCATGATCAGTTTTTGCCCGATGCCACTGGCCAAGCCCCGGGAAGC
>NZ_JACETT010000060.1:0-3092 GCF_013912365.1 Thermoactinomyces intermedius | reverse complement strand
GGTACTGGGTGTTTTGAAAGCGGGGGCGGCGTACGTTCCGATCGACCCGCAATATCCGGCGGACCGGATTCAGTATATGTTGAAAGACAGCGGGGCTTCCCTGCTTCTTACGGATCGCCCGGCCGTGTTCGAGGGTTCCGGCGTGGAAGTCTGGGACATGAAAACCGAAGATTTGCGGGGTGAGCCTGACGACAATCCCGCACCGGTGAACAAAGAACGGGATTTGGCTTATGTGATCTATACGTCCGGTTCCACCGGGAAACCCAAAGGCGTGATGGTGGAACACGCTTCCCTGATCAATTTGTGCGAATGGCATATCCATGAATTTCAGGTGACGCCGGAAGACAAGAGCATCAAATATGCAGGGGTCGGATTTGATGCATCGGTGTGGGAGATTTTTCCGACCTGGATGGCGGGAGCGTCGCTTCACATCATTGAAGAGGCCATGCGTTACGATCTGGAGGCACTCAACCGGTACATGGAGGAACAAGGGATCACGGTTGCTTTTCTGCCGACGCCGGTGGCGGAGCAATTTATGCAGTTGGAAAACCGCAGCCTGAGAGTGTTGCTGACCGGAGGGGACCGGTTGGGCCGGGTGTTGCCGCAGAACTACACGGTGGTCAACAACTACGGTCCGACGGAGAACACGGTGGTGACCACGAGCACCCCGGTGCGTCCGGATGAGCCGGTCACGATTGGGAAACCGGTGGCCAATAACCAGGTGTATGTGTTGAATGAACATCAGCAATTGCAGCCGGTCGGCGTGCCGGGCGAGCTGTGCGTCAGCGGGGAAAGTCTGGCCCGGGGATATTTGAACCGGCCGGAACTGACGGCGGAGAAGTTTGTGCCCAATCCTTATGTGCCGGGGCAAAAGATGTACCGGACCGGAGACTTGGTGCGGTGGTTGCCGGACGGGCGCCTGGAGTTTCTGGGACGGATGGATGAACAGGTGAAAATCCGCGGTTACCGTATCGAGCCCGGGGAAATCGCCAGCCGTTTGTTGGAGCATGCTTCCATCCGGGAGGCCTTTGTCACCGTGCAGCCGAATCCTTCTCAAGAACCGGAGTTATGCGCATATTTCGTGGCGTCTTCTCCTTGTTCCGCGGAAGAATTGCGGGAGCATTTGAGCTTGAAGTTGCCTGACTATATGGTTCCGGTTCACTTTATCGAAATGAAGAAACTCCCCTTGACCCGAAACGGGAAAGTGGACAAAAAAGCATTGCCGTTGCCGGATGCCGACACCACCCGGAACAAGGATGACGCGCCGGCCACTCCCACCGAGGAACAGTTGATCGAAATCATGAAGGAGATTCTCCATACCGGACAAATCGGAGTCCATGACAGCTTTTTTGAAAAAGGCGGCAACTCCCTGAAAGGGATGATGTTGTCGGCGCAAGTCCACAAAAGGATGCATGCGGAACTGCCTTTGCGGGAGATTTTTGCCCGTCCCGTGGTCAAGGAGATGGCCGCATACATCGAAAATCAAAAAACGGTTGAACACGTCACCATCGCTCCGGCACCCAAACAGGCTTATTATCCGGTTTCATCCGCACAGAAACGGTTGTATGTGGTCGGGCAACTGGAAGGAATGGGCACCGGTTACAACATGCCCCATGCCTTTCATATCCAAGGAAATTTGCCGGTTTCCCGGCTTGAAGAAGCATTCTGGGCACTGGTTAAACGGCATGAATCCTTGCGCACTTCGTTCCATCTCATTGACGGCGAATTGATGCAAAAAATTCATACCGATGTGAAGGTCCGGGTGGAGCGTTATCAAGCCCGGGACCGTTTGGATGTGAAACAAAAAATTCAACAGTTCATCCGTCCGTTTGATTTGGAGAAAGCCCCGCTGATCCGGGTGGGAATGATTGAATATGCCAAGGAAGAAGAACAGATCCTGGTCATCGACATGCATCACATCATTTCCGACGGCGTTTCGATGAACATCCTGTTCCGGGATTTGATGAAATACCTGCAGGGAGAAACGTTGCCGCCGGTGTCCCTGCAATACAAGGATTACGCCGTCTGGCAACAAAATGAAAAACAAAAGGACGCATGGAAAAAACACGAGCAGTATTGGATGGATGAACTTTCCGGCGAACTTCCGGTTCTGGACCTGCCCACGGATTATCCGCGTCCTTCCGTGCAACGGTTTGACGGGGACCATATGACGTTTGAAATTGAGCCCCGGTTAACGCGGAAATTGAAACGGCTGGCGGATGAGAAAAAAGCAACCCCGTATATGGCCCTCTTGGCCGCATACAATTTGCTGTTGGCAAAATACAGCGGCAAAAACGACATCATCGTCGGCTCACCGATTGCCGGAAGATCGTATGCCGGTTTGGAGTCCATGGTGGGGATGTTTGCCAATACGCTTGTGGTTCGCAACCGGATCGATTTGCAACTTCCGTTCACAGCCTTTTTGGAACAGGTGAAGGAACGCGTCCTGCAAATGTATGAGCATCAGGATTATCCGTTTGAGGAATTGGTGGAAAAGCTGGATACCCGGCGCGATTTGAGCCGCAACCCCCTTTTTGACACCATGTTTGCCATGCAGAATATCGACATGCCGGTTTTCGAACTGCAAGGACTGAAGATTCGCCAAGGGGAGATTGAATGGAAAAAATCGAAATTTGATTTGAGCTGGATGATGGCGGAAGACGGGGAAACATTCAAAGGGGTTGTCGAATACAGCACCTGCCTGTTCAAACCCGGGACCATCCGGCGTATGATCGGCCACTTTATTCACATTCTTGAACAGATCGTGGATGATCCCGGAATCCGGCTGTGCGAGATTGAGCTTCCCACGTTGGAAGAAAAATGGGAGATATTGCAAACCTTTAACCAAACCCGTCTGGAGTATCCGCGGGGAAGAACGATTCCGTCCTGGTTTGAAGAACGGGTGGAAAAACAGCCGGACCGGGTGGCAGTGGTATGCGGCGAAGAAAAGTGGACCTATGAAGAGTTAAACCGGCAGGCCAACCGCCTGGCCCATGCGTTGAGGAAAAAAGGGATCGGCCGCGAGCAATTGGTCGGCATCCTGATGTTCCCGTCCAAAGAGATGATGGCGGCGGTACTGGGTGTTTTGAAAG
>NZ_JACETT010000006.1:0-57540 GCF_013912365.1 Thermoactinomyces intermedius | reverse complement strand
TCTTGAGACTCCACACGGCTGAAGCCGTGGGATTCTTGGGTAGTTAACGCCCTCAATTCATTTCTGCTTTGGGCAACTCCCAAGTTCAGGGCTGTCTCATCAGCCCGTCCCATATGGTTCTACAACTCATGTTGCATGTACCCACATGGGCGGCGTACCTACTACCAGTACGCTAGTTCTCTTGTTCCATGACTCACTCTCATGGTTTTACCCAATGGGAGAGAATCGTTCACCACTGGAACCTCAACCCATGACGTACAGGAACAAACCCACTACCAGTGGGATGAGCACCGCTCATGTGTTCGATTATACAAAAAATTGTTGCTCTAAGCAATCCCATAAAGGGATTACCGAGCAACGCCGCCTTTCATCCCACGATTGAAACCGTGGGCTTTCAGTCAGCAAAATTCTGTAAAAATGGGGGGCTGGAAGCCTCACAGAGCGACGAAGAATCGTTAACCGAAATGAAATAGGGCATATTAGCCGGCGCATCCCATCAATTAAAGGTACAATAAACCCTCCCATGTACTTCAAACCGGGAGGGTTCGGAATCCGTTTATGCAGCCAGTTTTCTTTCATCCGGAACCATGAACGCACATAGAACCGCCAAAATGGGCAATGCGGAAATCAACGATAAAATGGTGGGCACCCCGAACAAGTCGATCAGATATCCCATGAGCGTGGCTCCGATTCCCCCGGCTCCGACACCAAAACCAATGGCCAAACCGGAAGCCATAGCGATATTGCGGGGCAGCAATTTTTGCATATACACCACGGTCACGGCAAAAGAAGATAAAACAAAAAAACCGAACAAAAAGATCACCAGCCACATCGAAACCCCTTGGGCATAAGGCAACCATAAGGCAAAAGGCACCGAAGCGAGCAGGGAACCGACCAACCAGCGTTTGATCCCCAAATAATCAGACAACGCCCCGCCGATAAACGTTCCCAACGCGCCTGCCCCCAGAAACACGAAGTTTAACACCTCTGCCTGACTGTAAGACATGTTCATTTGATGCAAAAAGAAAAAAGGCAAAAAAGCGGAAACACCGACTTGGCACCAAGACCGCAATGTGATCACAATGACCAGCCAAAAAACCCCCGGCCAGTGGTTTTTTCCTTTGGATTGTTTTTTAGCTGCCTGCGACCTGCTCACCTGTTCTTTATACCAAGGCAATAAACGCAAAAGCAAAATGAGCGCGATCACTGCCAGCACACTGAACCAGAGCAGCCCTTCTTTTCCCGTATAAACCAAAAACAACGGAATCATCAAAGGTCCCAAAGCCTGGCCACCGTTGCCTCCCACCTGAAAAATCGCCTGCGCCAACCCTTTGGTATTTCCTGATGCAAAGTGGGTTCCCCGGGATGCTTCCGGATGAAAAATCCCGGAGCCGAGCCCGGATAAGGCGATCAGAAACAAAACCCATCCATAACTGGGTGCCCAGCCGGTCAGTGCCAATCCCATCACAGAAATAAACACACCGAGCGGCAACATCCAGACCATCGGTTTGTGATCCGTCCATGCGCCAAACAATGGCTGCATGACCGAGGAAGTGATATAAGAAGCGAGAATAATGAGCCCCGATTGCGTGTAAGTCAAATCAAAAGCCTGCTGATACAGCGGCAATAACGCCGGGACGATGCCGGTCGTCACCAAGTCATTCATCAGATGCGTCGTGCTGAATGTCCATACTTTCCCTTTGGACATCGGTCTTTTTGCCGGCATGGATTGTTGTATGGTATCCACCAAAGGCCCCCTTTCCCTAAAAAAAGGATGATGCCGGTTTTCGGCATCACTAAAAAATTCGGTACGTTAAATATTATTATACAATAACCTTCACAGTTTAAATCAAAAAGAGCATGGATCCAAGCTTTTCTCCTTACACCCCTCCGCTGTCGGAAGCCAAAAATTTAGGTTCTAAAAAAGTTTTTCTAAAAAATCATAAGAAAAATAATTGATATAATGAAGGGAATATAGCATTTATAACTAAATGTTATTTATAAGGGTTTTTCTCTAAAACACCCTAACTCAACTTGCAAGGAGGATCGAAATGGGCAAAACCATTGCTGTCATTGGTGCACTGGATACCAAAGGGCATGATTATGCATTTATCAAGCAGGAAATCGAAAAACACGGGCACCATGGATTTGTCATTAACACAGGTGTTTTGGGAGAACCGTTTTTTGATCCGGATATTCCTGCCGAAAAAGTGGCGGAAGCCGGTGGGAGCTCTTTGGAAGAGCTTCGAAAAAAAGCTGATAAATCTCATGCCATGTCTGTCATGACCCGGGGAATTGCCGTCATTATGAAAGAGCTGTTTCTGGAAGGAAAAATCGACGCCGGTTTTTCGATGGGAGGATCCAACGGGACCATGATCGGGACGTCCGGCTTGCAAGCCCTTCCTGTGGGAGTCCCGAAGGTGATGGTGAGCACGGTGGCCTCCGGTGATACAAAGCCTTATGTGGGGATCAGCGATATTGTCATGATTCCGTCGATATTGGATGTGGCCGGAGTCAACCGGATCAGCGCCAAAATTTATTCCAATGCCGTCGGTGCCATTGTCGGCATGTTGGAAGCCGAGGTGCCGCCCATCGATACCAAACCTTTGATCACCGCCTCCATGTTTGGAAACACCACCACGCTGGTGAATCAATGCAAACATTTGCTGGAACAAAAAGGCTATGAAGTATTGGTGTTTCACGCAACCGGCACCGGCGGGAAAACCATGGAATATTTGATTGGTCAAGGATACATAACCGGCGTGTTGGACATCACCACGACAGAATTGGCCGATGAACTGGTGGGAGGAGTGCTGTCCGCAGGCCCCACCCGGATGGATGCCGCCGCCAAGTGGGCGTTGCCTCAAGTCGTGGCGCCGGGGTGCCTGGACATGGTGAACTTTTGGGGACCGTCCACCGTGCCGGAAAAATTCAGAGACCGACTCTTTTATTATTGGAACGATAACATCACATTAATGAGAACCACCCCTGAAGAAAATGAAAAACTGGGCCGGATCCTGGCCGAAAAAATCAACCGGTCCAAAGGAGAATCCGCCGTCTTTCTTCCATTAAAAGGCGTTTCCGAACTGGATGCTCCCGGAAAAGAATTTTGGTGGCCGGAAGCCGACCAAGCGCTGTTTGATGCCATCAAGCAATACACCAATCCGGATATCCCAATCTACGAGTTGGATTGCAATATTAATGATCCGGAATTTGCCGATGCCGTGACGAAAAAATTGATGGAACTGATTCAAAAAGAAAACGAATGAAAGGAGTTTGACATCATGCCGTTTATCAGCAGAGAAGAATCACTAAAACGTTTAAGAAACACAATTCAGCAAGGAAAGCCGATTATCGGCTGCGGGGCCGGAACCGGAATTTCTGCCAAATTCGCCGAACGAGGCGGAGCCGACATCATCATTATTTATAATTCCGGCCGTTATCGCATGGCCGGTCGCGGATCCCTGGCCGGTTTGCTCCCCTATGGAGACGCCAACGCCATTGTGGTGGAAATGGCTTCCGAAGTGTTGCCGATCGTCCAAAACACTCCTGTCTTGGCCGGCGTTTGCGGCACCGATCCCTTCCGCAGAATTCCCGTTTTCCTGAAACAACTGAAAGAAATGGGATTTGACGGGGTGCAAAACTTCCCCACCGTCGGACTTTTTGACGGGAATTTCCGTCAAAACCTCGAAGAAACCGGAATGGGCTTTGATTTGGAAGTCGAAATGATTCGTGAAGCCCACCAACTGGATATGTTGACTTGTCCATACGTCTTCAATACGGAAGAAGCCGTCGCCATGGCTGAAGCCGGCGCCGATGTCCTGGTGGCGCATATGGGGTTGACCACCAAAGGTTCGATTGGAGCGGAAACGGCATTGACCTTGGAGAAATCCGCCGAACGGATTCAGGCCATCCATGATGCCGCCAAAAAAGTGAATCCCGACATCATCATCCTTTGCCACGGAGGACCCATTGCCGAACCGCAAGACGTGAAAGAAATCTTATCCATGACCAAAGGCGTGGACGGGTTCTTCGGCGCATCCAGCATCGAGCGCCTCCCCACGGAAGTGGCCATTCAAACCCAAGTGGAAAACTTTAAGAATTTATAAATGGCATAATGCAAAAAAACGCCTGGAAAAATGAATCCAGGCGTTTTTTAATGGTGGTGTGGCTGGATGGTATTGGTTGTGGAAGCCGGAAAAGCATCCACCCACACCGCATTGAGCGGAAACGAAACGATAATGAGTGCGATCGAAAACAAAACCCCCCAACCGGCGATTTTCTTTTCCCGCATGGCTTCCATCTTTTTATCCGCTTTTTTCACTTCCTGTGCAATCAATTGGATGATCAACGCCATGGCAAGGACAAACGAGACAATCACCACGGCCAGGGTCCATGCCGAATTTTCGGGAACCATCATCACCCCCAGCATGGCCCCCATCATTCCTCCCATGATCCCTGCCAAAAACCCGTCCAGGGAAGCCAGGAGGTGAACCGGTTTACCGGTAAAATAACCGGCAACCATCCCAAACGCCATGGCAATCTCCGTGGAAACCCTCATGGTTTCCAGAAAAACACCGAGCAAGGTTCCCAATAACAAACTGCTCATCATGGCCACACCCATGGAAACCATCATGCCCGTCATTTTGCTCAGAAAACGGTTATGTATGTTGGCGATGATCATCACATAAGCCGTAAACCCGATCCAGATCAGACATCCGACTGCCAATGTAGCCAATCTCGCACCCCCATCCCGGGTTTATTATATTTATAGTCCTCCTTTTTCGCATGATTCCTTCGGGCTATATTGAGAGATTTTTTGCTTTAAAAGAACAAAAAAGGAGGAATCACTCCTCCTTTGAATCCAATGAACAGGCAAAATCCCACAAAGTATATTCGCTCGAAACCAGAACGGAACGGCATCCCGCTCTTTTGCCCGCTTCCAGATCGACTTGCCGGTCCCCCACCATCCATGACCGGGACAAATCCACTTGATGCTTCTTTGCCAGCTCCAAAATCATGCCGGCTTGGGGTTTGCGGCAAGAGCAACCTTCAAAAGGTTTGTGGGGACAATACAAGATGTCGTCAATGATGGCCCCGGGATGTCCGGCGATTAAATCATTCTGCATTTTTTCATGGATTTTTTTTAAGGTTTTTTCCTGGATATAACCCAGTCCCACCCCGCCTTGATTGGTAACCACAAAAATTTTGTACCCGAGTCCCCTTAATTTGGCAATCGCTTCCGGAACTTTCTCCAGCAAATAAAAATCCTGCGGCCGGTTGACATGATCCACCCGGCCCGTCATCACTTCGTTGATGACCCCGTCCCGGTCGAGAAAAACGGCTTTGTTTTGTCCCTTCAACTTCTACCCACCTTTTGGTCTTTTTGATTATCATAATGGAAAAAAGGCCTTTGTGCGATCGGCTTCGGTCCCAAGCCGTACTTTGCGTTTTCGCATGTCTGTTGTATACTAAAAGGCAGGACTTTTTTCGGGGAAACTGATGAAAAGGGGAAGTGATCTGTATGGAAACCAATGATCAAAATTATCGTGTGCTCCTATACTATAAATATACACCTTTGGAAGACCCGGAATCCTTCGCGGATGAACACCGTGCATTTTGTAACGAACTGGGCTTGCGGGGACGGATCTGGGTTTCCAAAGAAGGAATTAACGGAACGGTGTCGGGAACGGTTGAGCAAACCCAAAAATATATGGATTACATGCATCAGCATCCGCTGTTCCATGATATGCCCTTTAAGGTGGACAAACACCACAAACATGCATTCAAAAAAATGATTGTACGCCCGAAAAAAGAATTGGTCACCTGGCGTTTGAAAAAGAACGTGGATCCCAACAAAAAAACGGGAAAACGTTTGTCGCCCAAGGAATTTTATGAAATGCTCCAACGGGATGACGTAATTGTGTTGGACGGAAGAAACGATTATGAGTATGACATCGGCCATTTTCGCGGAGCCATCCGCCCGGATGTCAAAACCACCCGCGAGTTCCCGGAATGGATTCGCAAAAACATGAGCCAATACAAAGACAAACCGATCATCACTTATTGCACCGGGGGTATCCGTTGTGAAAAATTGACAGCCTTGATGTTGGAAGAAGGGTTTAAGGAAGTTTACCAGCTGGACGGTGGAATCATTACCTACAGCCAGGATCCGGAAGTCAAAGGGCAACTCTTTGACGGGAAATGTTATGTTTTTGATGAGCGCATCTCGGTCCGCATCAATCAAGTCGAAGACAAGATCGTCGGGAAATGTTCCCATTGCGGAAAACCCGAAGACCGCTACATCAATTGCAAATACGATCCTTGCCATAAACAGCACATTTGTTGTCCCGAATGCGAAGAAAAATATGAAGGCTATTGCACCACGGAATGCAAAGAACGGGATCTTCAAAAAGCAGCCAAAGAAGCAAGCGCTTCTTAATCAGCGCAACAATAAAGCTTGTCGCCAAGTCATCCGGGCGACAAGCTTTATTTTTTCTTACCGCACTTTGATCATTTTATCCGGATCGTGCCGGTGTTCTTCATAAAATTTGACACAAACCTGAATGTAATCTTTAAAATCCGCACACTTGATCCCTGAATCTTTTAAATCTTCCAACGCTTGTGAGCAATCGTATTCCGCTTTCAGGCGAAAATATTCGATGGTCTCTTTTTCCACCATCAGCCACCTTCGAAACGCCGGAATTAAAAGCAAGCCGTATACAATAAAAGAAGGCAGCGTAAAGGACGCTTTCTTTCCAACCAACGTCTCGCAAATGATTCCGAACGCTTCCCGGGCCGGATAAGGGTTGGGATCGGTCAAATGATACACTTTTCCTTCCCCCACCGGATGAGTGGCCAAATAGCATGTTGCGTCCACGATATAATCCACCGGCACGAGATTTAACAAGGCTTTCCCCCGGCCCGGATAAGGAATGGGGAAACGGGAAAATTTGTCCAAATAACGCATCACAAAGTAAGGCCCGTCGAACTTGACCGTCTCCCCCGTTTTGGAATCTCCCATGACAATTCCCGGTCGGATAATGGTCAAAGGCACTTGATTCATGAGCTTCTGGGTCATGACTTCCGCTTCGAACTTGCTTGCTTCATAATGGTTTTTAAAAGACTGTCCTTCATCCAATTCGGTCTCCAAAATCCGGCCGGTCCGCTTGCCTGAAACATAGGCGGTGCTGAAATAAACGTATCGCTTCAATCCGGATAAACTCAGGACGAAATCGTTTACATTTTGGGTGCCGGTCACATTCACCTTATGCGCCGTCTCCTTGGGAACCGCCAAATCATAAATCGCGGCCAGATGAAAAACATAATCGATCTCCTCACGGAGACGTTCCAAGCGTTGCTGCGGGATGTCCAAATTTTCCTTGGTAATGTCGCCGGGAATCAGGCTGAAACATCCTCTGGACCCCGCTTTCTTTTGCGTTAATTGCGAAATCACTTTTTCCGCCTTCTCTTGTTGACTGGGGTGAACCAACAGCAGGAAACGGGAAGACGGATCCTGGTCAAACAACTTTTCAACCAGCCGGGTGGCAATAAATCCGGGGAAACCGGTAAAAAAGTAAGTATGTGAAGGCATAAGATCCCCCCTTTAAATGAAATGCAGGCACAGCCTCCCGGTTTGGGAGGCTTATGTGCCGATATTATTTTCCTTTAAAAGACGGTTTGCGTTTGGAAAAGAAAGCAGCAACCCCTTCGATGGCATCTTCCGTGCGCATCACGGCCAGCATGTTTTCGCGTTCGACTTTCAACCCTTCCGGCAGTTCCTTCCGGCTCCCGTTGATGACCGATTGGATGATTCCTTTCATGGCAACGGGCGGTCCTTCGGCCAATTGTTTGGCCCATTCAAACGCTTCTTCGGCCAACCGTTCCGCAGGCACAACTTTATTGACCAGTCCGATTTCCAATGCTTCCTGTGCGGAAATTCTTTTCCCTTCCAGCATGATTTCCAAAGCGCGCCTTTGCCCGATCAGACGTGGTAACCGTTGTGTTCCACCGTAACCCGGCATAATCCCCAACCGGACTTCCGGCAATCCGAATTCGGCATGGTCGGCGGCAATCGCCAAGTGGCAAGCCATTTGCAATTCGTTTCCGCCACCCAACGCTTTCCCGTTGATGGAAGCAATCACCGGTTTGGGGAAGTTTTCAATCCGGTCGAATAAATCATGGATTTGTTTTAAGAAACCTTCAGCCTGTTCCCGATCCCCCATCCCGCCAAACTCGGAAACATCCGCACCGGCGGAAAAAGTTTTTTCTCCCGCACCGGTGAGGATCAAACTCCGGACGGACGGATCCTTTTCCAATTGATCCAAAATGGAACCCAATTCAATCAGGGCATCCCGGCTCAGCGTATTTACTGGCGGGCGGTTGATGGTGATCCGTGCAACCTGATCGCGAATCTCCACCAAAAAATGCTTCCACTCCATCAGCCTTCCTCCCGTTCAATAATGACTGCAAGCGCCATTCCGAATCCGATGCACATCGTGGCCAACCCGTAACGTTCCTTCCGGCGTTCCAGCTCATTGACCAATGTCGCGATAATCCGGGCCCCACTGGCTCCGAGCGGATGCCCCAATGCAATCGCGCCTCCGTTGGGGTTGACTTTTTCCATGTCCGGTTTGATCTCCTGCTTCCAGGCAAGAACCACCGAAGCAAACGCTTCATTGACCTCAAACACGCCGATGTCGTCCAAACTTAAACCGGCACGGTCCAACACTTTTCGGGTGGCGGGAATGATCCCCGTCAGCATGATATCCGGCTCCACACCTGCCAATTGCGTGGCCACCACCCGGGCTTTCGGGACAAGCCCCAATTCTTTGGCTTTCCGGCGGGAGGTGAGCAAAACAGCGGCCGAACCGTCACTGATCTGGCTGGAATTTCCCGGTGTCACATTGCCGTCGGGACGGAAGGAGGGAGACAATTGAGCCAGTGCTTCCAAACTGGTATTGGCCCGGGGAGTCTCATCCTTGTCCAGTTTCACCAGTTCCCCTTTATCTCCTTTGATTTCCACCGGCACCAGCTCGTTGTCAAAGCGTCCTTCCTGTTGTGCGGCCAGCGCCTTTTCATGGCTGTGCAATGAAAATTCGTCCATCTCTTCACGGGAGATTCCCCATTTTTCGGCGATCATTTCCGCCGAGAGCCCTTGCGGAATAATGTTGTATCTGGATAACAGCCGGTCGCTGAAACTGCCGCCGTCACTGCCCATGGGGACCCGGTTCATGCTTTCCACCCCGGCCGCGATCACACAATCCGCCATTCCCGCCATGATGGCATGAGCCCCTTGGGCCACAGTTTCCAAAGAGGAAGCACACATCCGGTTGACACTCACTCCGCACACTTCCACCGGAAACCCTGCGATCAAGCCGGCCATTCTGCCGATATTGTATCCTTGCTCGCCGATTTGCGTGACGCATCCCATTTTAATGTCTTCCACTTCTGCCGGACCCAGTTGGTTTTTCTCCACCAGCTTTTGCAGGACGAAAGCTGCCATGTCATCAGGCCGGACCGTCGAGAGTGTTCCTTTTTTCCGCCCGATCGGTGTCCGGATGGCATCAATGATCACTGCATCGCGGTCACTCATGCTTTTCTCTCCTTTCTTCATCAAAAAGTAAACAGATCGATTCCGCCTGCAACCGGAAGTCCGACCCCGGTAATGTATTTGGCCTGATCTGATGACAAGAACACGATGGCATATGCAATATCCTCCGGTTCCCCCGGTCTTTTAAAAGCCGTCCGTTCAATCATGCGCTCCCGCATTTTCGGGTTGGTGTATTGAAAAGCCTCCGTATTGATAATTCCCGGCACAATGGCATTGGACGTAATATTGTACCGGGCCCCTTCCAAAGCCAAGGTTTTGGTCAAGCCCAGGATTCCCGCTTTGGTGGTTGAATAACTGGCTTGTCCGTATCCTCCCAAGGTTCCGGCCACAGAAGCCATATTGATGATGCGTCCCCATTTCTGTTCTTTCATATAGGGCCAAACCGCTTTGGAACAGTTGTAAGCTCCGGTCAAATTCACCTTCAAATCCCGGTCCCAAAAATCATCATTCTGGTGTTCCAGACGCGCTGTATGATCCAAGGTCCCGGCATTGTTGACCAAGATGTCAATCCGCCCGAACTTGTCCTTGATTTCAGCCATGACCTTTTGGACTTCTTCCCGGTCCGTGACATCCATCCGGTATGCCGCCGAGCGCCGTCCCATTTCTTCAATTTGTTTGGCCGTGGATTTGGTGTAAATGGTTTTGGATTGAGCCATGATTTGGGACATCGGCCCGTACTGTTCGGACTTTTCCTCCAATTTCTCGTCTTCTTCGATCAAAATATCCGTCACCACCACATCGGCTCCGGCTTCTGCCAACTTCAAAGCGTCCATTCTCCCCAAACCGCGGGAAGCCCCGGTGACAACCGCCACTTTTCCTTTGAGTGGAAGATTCATGATGTACCTCCTTGCTTTGCGGATTCTAAAATAATCATGCGCGGATGAGAAACATCCCCGTACATTTGGGCAATTTCATTTTTATAAATTTTTTCGATCTCATGTGTCCGTACTTTCAATGAAGGCGTGATCTCTCCGGTTTCCTCTGTCCACTCCCGTCCGGATATCCAAGCTTTTTTGGGCCGTTCATAACGGGGGAAATGCTTGACCGCCTGCTTGATCTCGTTTTGAAGAAGCGTTTTCACTTCTTCGCATTCGACCAGCTTCTCACGGGAATCGGCAGGCAAATTCTTCTTCTTTGCCCAAGGGACCAGCTGTTCAAAATCAGGTTCGATCAACACGGTGGTGTATTTTCGGTCTTGGCCGATTAAACAGCACTGGTTGATGTACAAACTGGCGCAAATCGCATTTTCCACCGGTTGGGGACTCACATTTTTTCCGGTGGACAGGATCAAAAGCCGTTTTTTCCGGTCCGTGATTTTCAAATAACCTTCCTCGTTGATTTCACCCAGATCCCCTGTCTTCAACCATCCGTTGTGGAACTGATTGGCGGTTGCTTCCTCATTTCGGTAATACCCTTGCATCACATTGGGACCGCGAACCCAAATTTCGCCGTCCTCGGCGATACTGACTTCCAAGTTGGGCAGCGGCAGCCCCACAGTTCCGATCCGGGCACGGGAAAACGGATTGACACTGATCACCGGTGAGGTTTCGGTCAGTCCGTATCCCTCCAACACCGGCACATCAATCGCCCAAAAGAACCGGGCGATGTCGGGATTCAAAGCAGCACCGCCCGAAATCAAACCGCGCAGCCGCCCGCCCAGTTGCGATTTGATCTTCTGAAAAACGAGCTTGTCGGCAATTTTCCATTTCCATTTCAGATCCGGCGGCAAATCATGCATCATCAAATAATCAGCCGGCTTGCTGGTGTACAGTTCATACCGTTTTTCCCCGATCTTAAGAGCCCATTCAAAAACCGCACGGCGGATCGGTGTCCCCGATTGGATCTCTTCTTGGACGCGGGCATAAATTTTTTCAAAAAGCCTTGGCACACTGGTCATCACCGTGGGACGAACCTCCAACAGATTTTGCGGGATCGTCTCCAGGCTTTCTGCATAAGCAATCGTGGCCCCGACCGATAACGGCATAAACTGTCCGGCCATTCGTTCAAAAACATGCGCCAGCGGCAGATAGGACAAGAAAATGTCATCGTGCCGGGCTTCCATGCACCAAATTTGAATTCCCTCAATATTGGATAAAAAATTTCCGTGTGTTAACATAGCACCCTTGGGAACACCCGTCGTTCCGGATGTATGGATGATGGTCATCAGTTGATCGCGCCCGATTGCTTTCCAAATCTCTGACCATTGATCCAGCGGGTGTTCCTTTCCTTGGCGCTCCAAGGAAGAAAAGGTGACGATATTCCCGTTATTTCCTGAATATTCTCTGAATCCCATATAAATAATGGTATGGACATCGTTTTGGCCATGGATGACTTTTTGGAGTTGTTCTTCATCCTCTACAAAAACCACTTCGCAGTCTGCTTGTTTTAAAATGGTGTTGACATGGTCCGCAGGAAGGGACGGGTAGACCGGCACGCTGACAGCCCCCAAACTGCCGACAGCCAGATCCGCAATGGGCCATTTGTATTGATTGTTGGAAAGGATGCCGACTTTGGTATCCTTCCGGACCCCGAAACGATACAATCCTGCGGCCACCCATTGAATACGGTTCCAAAAATTCTGATAAGTGAGTGTTTGGTAAGTGTTGTTTTCTTTCCACTTCAGTGCGATATTGTCCGGATATTTTTCAACGGAGCGCCATACCATTTCCACCAGATTTTGGTTTTTCATTGGCAGCCCTCCAGAAGCAGTGATATGACGCCTGAGGCAGTTCCCGGTCCGGACCGGGAACTGAAATCATACATATTTGCTTACGTCATATTGACGGAGCAAGTTTTCCATCTTCATCGCAGCACCGATATTTCCTTTGATTTTCAATTTCCCGGACATGAACGCTGCGGTTCCGCTCAGATTTCCCAAAAGCAATTCTTTAAAATCATCGATTTTCATTTGCAACACACAATCCGCTTCAGCCGGTGAACCTTTCTCCACTTTGGCTTGACCATTGGACAATTGCAGCTGATAGGTGACTTCTTCTTCGCCTGTGAGATCATATTGATAAACGGCATTCATGCCTTCAATCGGCTTGGAATCCTCATTTAACGCCTGCTCGATTTTTTCGAAAATTTCATGAATGCTCAAGTCTTTCATCATCATTTCTCCCTTCATATTGATAATGTTTAGAAACTGTTGGTGATCACTTTATATTGAATTTGTGTGGTTCCTTCATAAATGGACAGGATTTTCGCATCCCTCATCCACTTTTCAACCGGATAATCCCGCATATAACCGTATCCGCCCAAAATTTGCACCGCATTGGTCGTGACTTCCATGGCTGTTTCGGCTGCGAATGCTTTGGCCATACTGGCTTCGGTCGTACAGGGTTCCCCCCGGTCTGCCAGATCGGCCGCGCGATAAGTCAGCAGGCGGGCCGCTTCGATTTTGGTTTTCATTTGCGCAAGCATGAAGGAAATCGCTTGGTTTTTGATGATGGGACGCCCGAATTGCACCCGGTTTTTTGCATACTCCAATGCATATTCATATGCAGCCCGGGCAACACCGACAGCCCCGGCAGCCACTACCGGTCTTGATTTTTCCAACATCTGCATGGCCCCGAAGAATGCCATGTGCTCTTCTCCCAGCAGGTTTTCCTCCGGAACGCGGACATCCTCAAAAATCACATCTCCGGTATGAGAAGCCCGAATTCCCATTTTTCGCTCTTTTTTCCCTCCGGAAAGCCCCGGCGTTCCTTTAGGGACAATAAAAGCCGACACCCCGTGATAACCCGCATCCGGAATGGTCCGTGCAAAAACGACGTACAAATCGGCAATGCCGCCATTGGTGATGAAACATTTCCGTCCGTTGATCACCCATTCGTTGCCGTCTTTTTCGGCGCGGGTTTTAATCGCTTTGACATCGGAACCAGCGCCCGGCTCAGTCAGTGCCATGGCTCCCATCCGCGGGGTTTCCGGATCACACAAGAACGGGATCCATTTCTTTTTTTGTTCTTCCGTTCCCATATAATAAAGAGGCAATCCGGCCAACCCCGCCACCATCAGCGAAGTGGCAATTCCCGCACATCCCCAATACAACTCCTCGGCAATCAGGCAAGCAGCCATCACGCTGGTCAGCCCGCCCCCTCCGTATTCCGCCGGAGCCGCATAGCTGGTTAAGCCGGCTTTCGCAGCTTTTTCCAAAACTTGCATGGGGAACTCTTCTTTTTCGTCATACTCGGCCGCGATCGGGCGGATCTCTTTTTCTGCAAATCCATGCGCCCACTTTTTGAGCTCCAATTGTTCATCAGAAAGTTGGAAACAAAGTCCAGGATTTGCTTCCTTATTGGTTCCTGACATGATGGCATCCCTCCGTTTGATACCGATACGTACTGGTACTTCCTGTCCAAAGACAGGCCTATTGGCGAACCACGTTTCCAGCTGATTTCCCAAACGAAAAGTTGACATACGAACTGACCATGATCCGGTTTAACAACCGTGCCAAGTGGTCCGTGTCGATTTTTTCATCAGACTGGAAAAGATTTTGCATCACGACTTCATTGATCGCTCCAACCATTGCTTGCGAAATGAACCGGGCATCCTGGTTTTGTTTGGCTGGCGGGAGAATCTCTTGCACGATCCGGTCAATCAAGCCGGCAAATCTCAGGTGCGCTGTCCGGCGCATTCGTTCGACTGCCTTACTCACCCCGACAGACTCCACCAACAATAATTTCGCAACGGTTGAACGATTCACACAAATCTCGATGTAACGGCGTATGCCGGCATACCCCTTGTACGCAATTTGCTCTTCCCGGCGAACCGCTTCCTCCACTTCCTTCAGAACTTCGTTGGCCAACAGTTCAAACAAACAGACAAGCAATTCTTCTTTGCTGCGGAAAAAGCGGTAAAAAGTCGTTTTGGACACCCTTGCCTGTTCCACCACTTCAAGGATCGAGGTCTCTTTAAAGCCTTTGGTGGTAAACAGTTGAAGAGCTGCATACAGTAACTTGTCTTTTGCTTCTGTTGGCATTTTGGTTACATGAAGCATTTCCATCATCCATTCTCCAATGAGTACCAGTACGTATTAGTATTATACTACAAAACCAATCCATTTATCAATTAATTTATTATTTTTTGAATAATATATTTTTATTTCTTTCCGTCTGTGATTTCCTCATTTCTCGACGGATTTGTTTTTAAATCGGAAGTGGTTCGGTTGATTATTGATGTTTTGGGGCTACCCGGGGGATTTCGGCTGGGCAGTTTAGTTTTGTGTTTATTTTAGGGTTAATGGGTTGGATTCTAAACATATCCTTTGTATGGGGTTGTTTCTTTTTTGAAGAATTTTTTGTTTGTGTTGCAAACTAGTTTTTACTGATGTTCCATTGATGTTTCGTGCAAACGAAAACTTTTTGGATGAAATGCCTGCATTCACCTGCATTCAACGGGATTAACGGGGATTGGTTCCATTCCGTTGGAACTTGAATTTAATTTTGAATAGTGGAAATAAACAAAAAATAATTTCTCCTTACGAATGATCCATTATCGGGATGAAAAGGAGAAAAACTATGATTGCCAAAAAAATATCGGTCATTCTCGTCTTCTCCCTCGGCTTTTTGTTGACATTTTTTCTCGTGTTTTCCCTCCCCGTCCCCATCATGAATCCACCGCCGGCAAAAACAAATGCCACCTTGGATTACATTCGTTTGAATCCGCCCCGCCCGGAATCTTTCCGGACAGGGCAACCTGAAACGGCACACAAGTGCCCCGTCCGGCTGTCCCGGCTCATTCTTTGTTTCCTCAAGAAATCTCCTCACCCGTGATGAAATGTCATCACACAAAAAAAGAGGCCGGATCCGGCCTCTTTTTTAATGCATCATCCATGCGGATGCAACAAAATAGATTAAAAACAGTCCCGCTGTCATATAAATCAAGCGCGAAACCTGTTTCCATTTTCCGCTTGCGGCTTTGATCAACGGGTATGCGATGAATCCCAACGCCAACCCGTCCGCGATACTGCCCGTAAGCGGGATTCCGGCGATGATCAAAAAAGCGGGAAACCCTTCTGAAAAATCATGGAAGGGAATCTCTTCCACGCTTTTCATCATCAGCGCGCCAATCACCATCAATACAGGAGCAACTGCATTTTCCGGAATCATGCTGATGACTGGCAGCATCAAAACGGAAAGGGCAAACAACCCGGCTGCAACCAGAGCCGGAACGCCCGTTCTTCCCCCTTCCGCGATTCCGGCTGAGCTTTCAGCCGATGCCACCGTCGGGCTCGTTCCAAAGATACCGGATGTGAGCGTGGATACCGCCACCACCTGATAAGCCCGCGGAAATTTTTTTGCATCCGGCAGCATACCGCTTAATAAGCCCATGTTTTCAAAAACCACAATCATGGTCATCGAAAAAACGGAAAGCCAAAACGGGATCTGCCAAAAGCTGAACTCTGCCGCAGCAAACAGATGGACATAATCTTGCAGCTTCACATCAGTTGCCCGGGGACGAAAATCACCGGTCAGGATCATCGTCAGCAAGCTGGTGATGATCAGCCCGATCAACATGCCTCCTCTGGTTCCCCGGACAAACAAAAACAGCGTGACAACAAGTCCCAGAATCGTGGCGAGGGTTACCGGATGAGAAAAATCCCCCAGTTGAACCACGTTGATTTCACTCGGTCGGATGATCATCCCTTTTTGCAAACCGATAAAGGTCAGCAAGAAACCAATCCCTGCTGTGATTCCGTGCTTCAACGAATCCGGGACCCCGGTGACAAGCTTATCGCCCCAGGATGTCACACTGGCGACGAAAAAGCAAAACCCGGAGAGAATCACCACAGCCAACCCTTGCTTCCACGAAAGGCCAAAAGATTGCACAATGGTGTAACTGAAAAATGCATTGACTCCCATTCCGGGAACCAGGATAACCGGAGCTTTGGCAAACCATCCCATGATCAAACAACCGAAGACGGAAGCGCAAATGGTGGCCATCAATCCTGCTCCCAACGGAATTCCGGCATCTTTCAAAATCAGTGGATTAACAAGCAGAATATAGGCTGTCGTGAAAAAGGAAGTCACTCCTGCAATGATCTCAACTTTCAATGTTGATCGATCCATCTTGCCTTTCTATTCCTTTGAGATGTTCCCTCACCCACCCGCCACGCAACGAGTTGCGTGACACAAAAAGATCGATGTCGTTTATCATATAAAATGGAATTGTGGTCTTTAAAAAAACGGGTGTTTTCCCACACCCGGATAGATATTATAGATGATCCTGACCTCATAAGTCAAATCACCTTCCATTCTTTATGGTAGAATAATGACATTGACTTTCCGGAAACAGGAGGTGGATTCGGCTTGAAACCTGTGTTTAAATCACGCAAACTGCCAGAAAACATCAATCGGATCATTTCTCAGTTTCCTGCAGAAGTGCAAGAATTTTTTCTCGAGATGATCAGCGCCGAACGTTCAAAACAAACCATTGCGAATTATGCCTATGATTTTGCACTCTTTTTTGATTATCTTAATTCCATCAACAAAACGATCGAGCAAGTGGATCCGATGATCATCAAACGTTTTTTCCGGCAGATAGAAAACGGCTATGAACGAACCGTACATATCTTAAGAAAGAAAAAAGACCCGAAAACCGGGAAAATCAAGGAGGAGTGGATCACCCGGACACACTTCCGGGAAAACTCCCAGAGCGGCAAACAAAGAAAGCGCGCTTCGTTGCGCTCTCTCTTTCGTTTTCTGGTCAAAACGCACGTGCTGAACCAAAATCCGATGGCAGAATACGAAGATGCTTCACTGAGAAGCCGTTCGCGCCAAAAAGTGCCCGTCTTTCTGACCAAAGAAGAGGCCCTGCGCCTTCTTCGCGCCGTCAAAACGTACCATCAAAAGAAAAACACCAAAAGCCCGGAATGGATGGAAAGACGCGATCTGGCCATTCTTCTCCTGTTTTTGAACACCGGAATGCGGGTGTCCGAGCTGATTCAATTAAACCTGAACAGTATCCAGTCCGACGGCGAAGTCATGCGGGTGATCATCCTGGGCAAAGGCGGAAAAGAACGGATGCTCAAATTGAATGAGACGGCCAAACAAGCGTTGAAAAATTATTTGACCGTCCGCCCTGAAAACAAAGCATCACGGGAACATCAGCAAGCCTTGTTTCTCAATAAAAACTATCAGCGCATCAGCCGGAAAGGCATCTCGGATATTATCAGCAAATACGTGCGCGAAGCCAACCTTCCACCGAAGGCAGCTTCCATTTCCCCGCATAAATTGCGCCATACCCTGGCCACTCTTCTTTTGTCCAACGGGGAAAACCTGCGGGTGGTGCAAGAAATCCTGGGGCATTCCAATATTCAAACCACCCAGATTTACACCCACGTCATCAATACGGAAAAGGATGAAGCACTCGACCGGCTGGATCAAATGTTATAAACTGTGTTTTAAGAACAAACATTCTGCAAATGTTTGTTCTTTTTCCATTGTTCATGTATACTAGTAGAAGATATGTCAATGTGGAGCGGGTGAATGTGATCAAAGGGGGATGAAAACGTGGACAAACTCTCACCCAGGCAAAAAGCCATTTTAGACTATATCCAAAAAGAAGTGGCCGAAAAAGGATACCCGCCTTCCGTTCGGGAAATCGGCGAAGCCGTGGGTCTTGCCTCCAGTTCCACCGTGCATGGACACCTGGCTCGTCTTGAAAAAAAGGGATATATCCGGCGTGACCCGACCAAACCCCGTGCCATCGAGCTTTTACATCGTCCTGAAATCTACACCAAAGGCGTGGAAACCGTCATGGTCCCGCTGGTCGGTAAAGTGACGGCGGGCGAGCCGATTACAGCCATTGAAAACATTGAAGATTATTATCCGCTTCCAAGACGGCTCGTCGGACAAGATGATCCCGTGTTTCTCTTATCCGTGCGCGGGGACAGCATGATCAATGCCGGAATTTTGGACGGGGATTATGTGGTCGTGCGTCAGCAACCGACCGCCGAAAACGGCGACATCGTCGTGGCCATGACCCCTGAAGGGGAAGCAACGGTCAAACGTTTTTTTAAGGAAAAAGATCATATTCGTTTGCAACCTGAAAATGACACCCTTTCGCCGATCTTATTGCCCAGTGTGAAAATTCTCGGCAAAGTGATCAGCTTGATTCGTGAAGTTTTGTAATTTATACGATGCCGGCAAGGATTTAGATTGTTGTCACCCAAACGATTCCGATGGATGGCAAAAAGGCTGTTGACCATGGTCAACAGCCTTTTTTTCATGCTTGGGATTGGGTAACGAACCGTTCGATCCGGTCCAAAGCCTTTTCCAATTGTTCCAAAGAGGTGGCGTAAGAGATACGGATATGATCCTTGGAACCGAAACCGGAACCCGGAACCACGGCAACCCGTTCGATTTCCAACAAATCCGCCGCCCACTCATCCGGGTTTTTGTAACGTCCGCCGGAGTTTTCGAGCGCCTGCCGGATATTGACAAACGCATAAAACGCACCCGCCGGCTTCAGACAAACAAAGCCCGGAATTTTATTCAAGCGTTCCACCACGTAATCGCGGCGTTCTTTAAAAGCTTTTTTCATTTCTTGAATGGGTTCCTGTGTCCCCGACAAAGCTTCCAAAGCGGCATATTGCGCAATGGAAGTGGGATTGGATGTGCTGTGGTCGGAAATTCCGTTCATGGCTTTGATGAGCGGTTCCGGCCCCGCAGCAAATCCGATCCGCCATCCGGTCATGGAATAAGATTTGGAAACCCCGTTGATGATGACCGTATGATCATAATAATCCGGGCCCAGACCGGCCATGCTGACATGTTTTTTGTCCGGATCATAGATCAGATGTTCATAAATTTCATCCGAAATGATGAGGATGTCCCGGTCAATGCAGACTTTTCCAATTGCACGCAACTCATCCTCCGTATAAACCATGCCGGTCGGGTTGGACGGGCTGTTTAGAATCAACGCTTTCGTCCGCGGAGTAATGGCTTCTTGCAATTGTTGAGGTGTGATCTTAAACCCCTGCTCTTCTGTTCCCTCGATCACCACCGGCTTTCCTTGGGCCAGTTTCACCTGTTCGATATAACTGACCCAGTAGGGGGCCGGGATAATGACTTCGTCCCCTTCATCCAGTAAAGCTTGGAACAAATTGTAAAGCGCGTGCTTCGCCCCGACGGTCACAATAATTTGGCCGGGTTTGTAAGTCAACCCGTTATCCTTTTTCAACTTGTTTGCAATGGCTTCTTTCAGCTCAGGGATCCCGCCTGTTGCCGTATATTTGGTAAACCCGTTGTCCATTGCAGCTTTGGCCGCTTCAATGATGTGTTCCGGTGTATTAAAATCCGGTTCACCGGCTCCCAGGCCAATCACATCATGCCCTTGTTGTTTCAAGGCTTTTGCTTTGGCAGTAATCGCAAGTGTCGGCGACGGCGCCAACTGTTGCACACGTTTTGAAAGTTTCAAGATCGGGCCCCTCCCCTGTTCTGCAGTCTGGCAATCTATCCTTTCACCATTATCCATCTTATCATGAACATCCCTTATTGAACCAGTGCTTGTGTTTCTCTTGCGATCATCAATTCTTCATTGGTCGGGATGACCAGGACATCCACTTTGGACCGCTGCGTACTGATCCGGCGCTCTTTTTTGCTGCGTTCGGCATTTAATGCCGGATCCAGTTCCACACCGAAGAAGGTAAGCCCTTCACATACTCTTTCCCGGATCAATGCTGCATTTTCGCCGACCCCGGCGGTAAAGAGAATGACATCCACGCCGTTCATGGCGGCAATATAAGCCCCGATGGTCTTTTTGATTTTATAGACATACATATCAATGGCCAGACGCGCATAATCATTCCCGTTTTCCATGGCTTCGGTCACTTCGCGCATATCTCCGGAAATTCCGGAAATCCCCAGCAATCCGCTGTGCTTGTTCATCATGGAATTGACTTCGGCAAGGGTCAGATCTTCTTTTGTAATGACAAAAGGAACGATTGCCGGATCGATATCCCCGCTGCGTGTTCCCATCATCAAACCTTCCAGTGGAGTCATCCCCATGCTTGTATCCACCGATTTTCCGTTTTGAACAGCGGTAATGCTGGCTCCGTTCCCGATATGACAAGAGACAATTTTCAGTTCATCCAGCGGACGTCCGAGGAATTTGGAAGCCTGTTCCGAAACATACTTGTGCGAAGTCCCGTGGAAACCATAACGGCGAATTTTATATTTCCGATACAAGACATAAGGAAGCGGGTACATGTAGGCATAATCGGGCATGGTTTGATGAAAAGCCGTGTCAAAAACGGCAACATGGACGGCATGCGGAAGTTGGGCCTGGGCCGCGTCAATGCCGAGCAGGTTCGGCGGATTGTGCAAAGGAGCCAAATCGATGGTTTCCCGGATGGCCCGGCGCACATTGCTGTCGATCACCACCGAACTGGAGAAGTTTTCTCCCCCGTGAACCACGCGGTGCCCGACGGCCGCCACTTCTTCAGCGCTTTTGATCACACCGTCTTCCGGATCCATCAACAAATCAAGCACTTTTTTCATACCAACCCGGTGATCCAGAATCTCGCTGGCAATCACCAGTTCTTCTTTTTCCGGCACCTGATGTTTGATAATCGAACTTTCCGTCCCGATCTTTTCAACCAATCCGGTGGCCAAGACGGACTCGTCCTGCATGTCAAACAGCTGATATTTGATGGACGAACTGCCACAGTTGATGACTAAAATCTTCATTGCTGCTCCTCCTTGTCGATACGTTCACCGTCTTCATCATACCGGAAAAATCCTTCCCCGGTTTTCACTCCCAAATGCCCGGCACGGACCATTTTTTTCAACAGTGGTGCGGGACGATATTTAATATCGCCAAATTCACGGTAAAGGCGCTCCAATGCCGCCAAAATCGAATCCAAACCGAAGTGGTCCGCCATTTCCAACGGACCCTTGTCGAAGTGATATCCGCTTTTCATGGCCCGGTCAATGTCTTTCTCGCTGGCGACTCCTTCCATCAAGGTGTAAATCGCCTCATTGATCAAAAGAACAATCAGACGGGTCGTGACAAAACCGGGAGATTCGTATACTTCAACCCCTTTGATTTCCAGTTTCGGCAGCAACTCCATCACGGTTTCCACGGTTTGTTGCGAGGTTTTCAAGCCGCGCACCATCTCTACAAGCGGTGTCCGGGGAACCGGATGCACAAAATGAAGACCAATCACATTCTGAGGGCGATTGGTCGCAGCCGCAATCTCCGTCAAGCTGAGGGTCGATGTGTTACTGGCTAAAACGACTTCAGGACGGCACAGTTTATCACATTGTTCAAAAACTTGAATTTTTGTCTTCATGTCTTCGTAAACCGATTCAATCACAAAATCCGCTTCTTTTAACACATTCATGTCACTGGTGACATGCAGTCGGGAAAGGGTCATTTTCTTTTCAGCAAGCGTAATGCCCCATTTCGACAATTTCTTGTCCAGGCTCATCTCGATATAGTCATACGCTTCTTTGGCCAATTCATCGTTTTGTTCAATAATGGTGGTGTCAAAACCTTTGGACGCAATCAATTCGGCAATGCCGCGTCCCATGGTTCCGCCACCGATGACTGCGATGTTTTGTATACTTGCCACAATAAGTACTCCTTTCATCTTTTACCTAACTTGATCTATTTTAACAGTTCTTGCAGCATATTTCTTTAACATTTTCCGAAAATCGTCACCAGATAACACTTCTTCTTCTAATAAAATGCGCAATGCATCCTGAAACATGAAAGAAAATTGCACAATGTCGTTCAAAGTTTCCTGATACAGTTGATCCAATATTTTCTTGGCTTCCGTGTACATTGCCTGCTTGTCCGTCCACTCGGGGTGAATGATCCCGAGATCCGACAGACCGGCTTCAATCAATTGCCGGGCATAACGGTAAGCTTGCTCATAATCATTCTTGGCCCCGGTGCTCTTTTGGCCGTAAACATGTTCCTCCGCAGCCGCTCCGGCCAGACAGACACGAATGCTTTCTTCCAGATCCTCCCGGGTATACAAAAGCCGGTCCTGTCCCGGTTTTTGACGCACATAACCCAGGGCTTGCCCGCGGGGAGTCAAGGTGATCTCCGAAACAGATCCGGGTCTTACCCGTTCCGAAACAATCGCGTGACCCATTTCATGAACCGCCACCCGTTCTTTTTCCTCTTCGCCGGCTTCCCGGTCGGTCTGCTCCCCCATCAGCACTTTGTCAATGGCGGAGGCAAAATGTGCTTGTCCGATTTCGGTTTGCTTGTCGCGCAAAGCGTAAATCGCTGCTTCATTTGTCAGGCTTTCCAATTGTGCACCGGAAAACCCGAAAGTTTCGGATGCGATTTTTTCCAATGACACATCCGGGTGCAACGTTTTGTTTCTGGTGTGCAATTGAAGAATTTTTAACCTTGCGTTTTTATCCGGCAAATCGACTTGGATATGACGGTCAAACCGTCCCGGACGAAGGAGTGCCGGATCCAGGATATCTTTCCGGTTGGTGGCTGCCACAATCAAGAGCTGCACATCCTGATCGGACCGGATCCCGTCCATTTCGGTCAACAATTGATTGAGCGTTTGGTCGTATTCGCGCTGTTGGCCGCCATCCCGTTTCCCGCCGATGACATCAATTTCATCAATAAAGATAATGGCGGATGACTTTTTATTTTTCTTTGCTTTTAAACGGGCGTTTTCAAACAACGAGCGAACGCGTTTCGCCCCGACTCCGACATACATTTCCACAAATTCACTGCCGGAAGCGCTGACGAAAACCGAATCCGTGTAGTGGGCGGCCGCTTTGGCCATCAGCGTTTTCCCCGTTCCGGGAGGACCGGTGAGCAAAATCCCCTTGATCGGACGAATTCCAAATTGAGCGATTTTTTTGCGGTCGATCAAAAATTGGAGGGCTTCCTTCAGCTCATTTTTGGCCCGGTTTTGTCCGCCGATCTCGTCAAAATCAATGGTGGGAATCACAGATGTTGTTTTTTTCTTTTCAAAAACCTTCCCTATCCTTTGCGCCATGCGGGTGCGCTGAAAATAAACCGTTCCGCCGATCACCGCCAAAACCAAAACCGGCAGCGGATCCACCCCGAGATAAAGAAGAAAAATAACGAGAGCTGCTCCCGCTCCCGCCAAAACCGGCTTAATCAACATTGTCGCCTCCTTTCTGCGCAGATTTGACATGCATCACACGGGTTAAATAATGATCTCCGTCATAAAGCAAAATATAAACCGCATCTTCATTCATTTTGACGCCGTATCCCAAATCGTACTTGTCCGCCCATTTCCCGATGGTTTCAGGAATTTCCGTATATTTTTGCGTTTCCAAGCCTTCCCGGATCCCAAAGATCATTTGATCCCAAGCAACCAGCAACTTCTCATTGGGACGGTCTTTCCATTTCACATGAAGAGAACGATGCTTGTTTTTTTCCTGAATCCGTCGGATTAAATCCGGAGCCTTTCTTGTGAAGACCTTTTGGTCGGGACGGTTCATTTCCAGTTCAATTTCTATGTCAGATGGATAAACATCGATGTTTCTCAGCATCATCCCGGTTTGTTTTTCAATCATGGAAACAACCGGTCTTTTCACCAGCAGCTCTTGGTATCCCCAAAAACCGCCAAACAATAAAACAAGCGTGACCAAGCAACTGATGAAAATGATTTTTTTATTTTTCACACGCCACGCTCCTTTCTAAAACGACATACACAAATACATAAAAAGTATAACATTTTTTATATATGATCGTATTGACAATCCATTCCAATAAAAAAAGACAGCATTCCGGTGATGCTGTCTTTACCCCTCAATCTCATAAGTCAAGGTTTGTTTGACTTGCTTTTTGTCATGCACATGCAAAATCATTCGTTTCAGATCCATTTGCGGTCCGGTGTAAATCAACTCATAATAAATTTCCATCTCTTCATAAACCGGAAACAACACTTGTTCGGCCCCGTCATTGACGCGCTGTTTGAAATTACGGGTTAACTTCGCCGAATCGACGGATACTTTCATCCTTTTTGCGTCCGGATTCTTTTCAATCTCTCCATAAACCTGTCCGATAAACCGCAAATGGTCTTTCAACGAAACCAAACCGGCTTGTTCCGGTGTCATTTCTTCCTTTTTTCCTGAATGATATGCCCAAACCTTTTCTTTTTTTCTTTCCATGACTTTGTGTTCCTGCGTATCCAAAATCACCCAATTTTCCCCATTTTGCATTCCTTTGTATTCTTCTTTTTGTTTGGAATTTTGTATTTGCAAACGAAACGCGTAATGCTTTTTTTGCTCCGCACGGTGGATCAGGTGCTGAAGTTCTTGCTGAAGCCGGCTTTGCTCCGCACGCTTGATTTCCGCTGGAGAAGGCTTGTTCGCTTCTGTCCCGCAACCGGAACAGAACCACAACAGGGAAAACAACAAAATGCAACAGAACGGTTTCATGCGACACCTCCTTTCAACATACTTACGTCATTTCCTTGTTTTTTATCCCGAAAAGAAAAAATGGTTCAAGAACCGTCGGGTTCTCAAACCATTTCATGCCAAAAGCCGTCCGCCGCGAATTTTGCAGACGGGCAAAATGTGCTAATCATAAACGGTTTATCTCCGGTGATACTAACACCAACAAGGGAGGTGAAGGAAATGACAACCCCTTCCCTTTATCCCGATTGGGTTTACAAAGAGTTACAAAACCGGTTGACCGAAGAGGAATGGAAACAGCTGTCCACCTTTTTACCCGCGGAGACATGGGCTTCCCCTGCTGCTCAAAAACGGGAATGGCAAGAAAGAAATACAGACATTCCCTTGCGCTTCCATTTGGATATTGATATGGAAATTTGATTTGTTCTTAGTATGACTTAGAAACTCCTGCCTATTCCCCTTCGCCAAATCTCTTTTCGCTGCCAATGATGCCAATTATTGGCGGCTTTTTCTTATAAGATCTCCTGAATGGCCCGATTGGCTTCAAATTTGATTTTTTCTTCATCCAAGGTCAGCAATTCCCGGTTCCGCATGACCGGTTTTCCGTCAATGTAGACATCCAAAACATCATTCCGGTTCGCCGAATACACAATATGCGATACCACATCATGCAAAGGCTGCATATGGGGCCCTGACAAATCCAACACCACAAAATCCGCTTTCTTTCCAACTTCCAAGGATCCGGTTTCTTTTTCCAAAAAGGCGCATTCCGCCCCATACAAGGTAGCCATTTTCAACGCCGTCATCGCAGGAACCAGCACCGAATTTTCATGAGCGCCTTTATGGATCATTGCCGCTATATGCATCTCTTCAAACAAATCCAAATTGTTGTTACTGGCCGCCCCGTCCGTGGCCAATCCGGGACGGATGCCTTTTTCAAGCATTTTCGGAATGGGAGCAATACCGCTTCCCAACTTCAAATTGCTTTCCGGGTTGTGAGCGACTTTGACATCATAAGAAGCCAGAATATCAATCTCCTCATCCGTCACATGCACGGCATGCGCCACCAACGCCGGCTGATCAAAAAAGCCCAAACGGCGCAAATGTTCCACCGGCCGGACACCGTAATCCCTCACATTTTGTTCCACTTCTTTCGCGGTTTCCGACATATGGGTATGCAGCGGCAACGAAAGTTCAGCCGCTTTTTCCACAAATTGGCGGATGTAATCCGGTGAACAGGTGTAAGGGGCATGCGGCGCCAGCATGGTGGTGATTCTCCCGTCTGCTTGTCCGTTCCAATCCTTGGCGAATTGCACGGCTTCATTCAGTTTCTGTTTTTGTTCTTCTTCACTGCAAAGTCCGATGGAACCGCGGCACAGCCGGGCGCGCATCCCGGATTCCATCGTGATTTTGGCCACTTCATCCATATGGTCATACATATCCACAAAACATGTGGTCCCGGATTTTATCATTTCCGCGACCGCCAAGGCCGTTCCGGCCGAAACTTGTTTTGCTGTAAACCTGGCTTCCAGCGGCCACATTTTTTCTTCCAGCCACGTTTGTAACGGAAGATCATCGGCATACCCTCTGAGCAACGTCATGGCCGCATGTCCGTGTGTATTGACAAGCCCGGGCATGATCGCGCGTCCCCGGCAATCGATGACTTCATCATAGGAAGCCAGTTCGTCTTCTCCCGGAACCGGACCTATATATGTAATATCGGTGCCATCCACACCCATGGCTCCTTGTTCAATCACTTCTTGTCCTTCCACCAGGGTGATGATCGTGCCGTTAATGAATATCCGTTTCAATCATTTTCCTCCTCACCATTCAAGTAAAAATGCACATCAATATTAAGATAACACGACCGATTTCCTTTTTACAGTTTGCGTTTTTCAATAAACTGAAGAATCGCATCCAATCGTTGTCTTTCACCGGATAAAACCGGTTCAAACAAATCCCCTTTTTCTTTCAAACGGTCAAAAATGTTGAGCAGCGTCCATTCCTTGGGCGAACGAAGTGTTTGGAGTTCCTCCCACTCCAGCGGCGTCGAAACCGTTGCTTCCGGCACGGCCCGCGGCGAATAGGGCGCAATTAACGTTTTGTTGTGCCAATGCTGCAGATAATCAATATAAACCTTGTCTCCCCGCTTTTTGACCAGGCGTTCCACCGTGACCAACCGGGGATGAAGTTCGGTCAAATAATGTGCGATCAATTCCCCGATTTTCCTTGTTTCTTCATAAGAGTAAACCGGTTCGATCGGGACATAAATTTGAAGTCCCGTTGCGCCGGAGGTTTTCACCAATCCGGATAACCCCATTTTCTCCAGTACTTCCTTGATCAACCACGCCACTTCCGCCACTTTTTCAAATCCGGGAGCACTGGGATCCAGGTCAAACACCAACTCGGTGGGAACCGGGCGATCCACCCGGTGAAAAGAAACATGGTATTCCAGACAAGCCAGGTTTGCGAGCCAAATCAATGTCGGGACATTATTGAGCAAAATATATTCAATATCCCCTGCCTTGCTGGTCTCTACCCAATCCGGGCGGTAAAAAGGCGCGTTTTTCTGATAAAACGAATCATGATTCACCCCGTCCGGAAAACGGATCGTTGTCAGCAAACGATCCTTGCAATAAGGCAGGAGATAGGATGCCAGACGGGCGCAATACAAAATAAAATCCCACTTTTTGATCCCTGCTTCGGGAAACCAGATTTTATCCGGATTGGTGATCTTTAATTCCCGTCCGTCAACTTGGACGTATCGCTCTTTTTCAGCCATGTGACCTCCCCGTTCAAATGCCTATTTTTCATTGGACAATGACCCGGGACGTGATAAACGCATAGTTTATAACAAACCCTGAAACCCGAGCAAACAGGAGGAATGAAACGTGTTGGAATCTGCCAATCAGCCGCTTCATGATGATTCTGCAGAATTTGTGGCATCCGGGTTGGAGCAGGAACCCATCCATGCATCTCAATTTTTCCCGGGGCCGTTTTTCGGAGCTCCCTTCATTTACCCGCGTCCCTTTTTTTATTTTGGATTTTTTCCTTTCTTCCGCCCTTTTGGACGGTTCGGCCCGTTTTAACTTCATCACCCGTTAAGGAGGAGATTTCGTATGTATCATCATGATAAGGAATGGATGGATACCGAAGAAAATGAAATTGAAACCAAACAACGGGGTTTTTACCCTCCTTTTTCACCCTTCTGGCCACCTTATTATCCCCCGTTCTATCCGGTCTATCCGCCGATTTTGTTTCCACCGTTTTCCCCGGTTTTCCGGCCTCCTTACTTTCCCCGGGACCGGCGCCGGGACAGAAGACGCGGCTATTGACGAAAGGACACTTCCCTTTTATTGGGAGGTGTCCTTTTTTAAAACCCGCAAAAAATAGGAAAAAAGGAGGCTTTCGCATGGATTTGAAGCCAATCATCCCGTTTGAACCGGTAACAACGGATGACTTCCCGCAAGGAAAACAATGGATCGCGCAAGTGAAATGGGACGGCGTCCGCATCCTGGCATACCGGAACAGAAACGAAATCAAACTTTTTAACCGCAAAAAAAATGAACGGACGTTTCATTATCCCGAGCTTCAGCATTTGGATCAATCCTTAAGAGCCAAATCGGCAATATTGGACGGGGAAGTCATCGCATTAAAAGACGGGAAACCTTCTTTTTATGAAGTGATGAAAAGAGACGGCCTTCGTAATATCGACCGGGTTTTGACCGTGCAAAAACAAGTTCCGGTTACATATATGGTTTTCGACCTGTTATACTTGGACGGCCAATGGATCATCCACCGGCCACTTTCGGAAAGAACCGCGTTGCTTCATGAAATCTGCGAATCTTCCGGTCCTGTTCAGCTCGTCCCCTCTTATGAAGATGGAAAAGCGCTGTTTGAAGCCGTGAAAGAACACGGCTTGGAAGGAATCGTTTTCAAAGACCAAAACAGCACCTATGCCATCGGCGGGAAAGATCACCGCTGGCAGAAGAAAAAAAATATGCAAGATTTGATTGCGGTGGTGGGGGGCGTCGTTGTACGCGATTCCGTGGCCCGTTCCCTTCTGCTCGGATTATATGATGAAAAGGACCGGCTTTGGTATATCGGACGCGCAGGAACCGGCAAATTGACTCACGAAGATTGGAAAACGCTGACCCGCATGATTCAACCTGTTGTGCAGGAGAACATGCCTTTTGTCAATCCGCCTTCCCGGATGAAAAACACACTTTGGCTGAAGCCGGCCATCACGGTGAAAGTTGAATACTTGGAATGGAGCCACGGACACACATTGAGACAGCCGAGCATTCAGGCTTTCGTGACCCATCCTCCCCGCCAATGCCGCTTCGACCAATAAAAAACCCCGGCGCAAGCAGAAAACCCGCTAACGCCGGGTCCGCATGCCGGGCAGCTCATCCACGGTCGTCCAGGACAAAGCCTCTTCATCGGCAATGATGGTGACATTCGGATGTTGTTTCAAAATGGAAGCCGGCAATTCCGGGGACGGCTCGTCCATGGTAAACAGCCGGTGCAAGACCGGGGCTTTCATCTTCCCGTTGGCAAGCAAGACAATCTTTTTGCTTTTCATAATGGTCGAAAGCCCCATTGTGATCGCATGGGTGGGAACCTGATCCTTCGCATCAAAAAAAGGACGGTTGGCTTCCCGGGTCGATTCCGTCAACTTCACCACGTGGGTCTTGGAGGAAAAAGGGGTTCCGGGTTCATTAAATCCGATATGCCCATTTCTGCCGATCCCCAAAATTTGCAAATCGATGCCTCCGTGTTCTTCGATCTCCCGCTCATAACGCACACATTCCTCTTCCGGATTTTTTGCCAAGCCATCCGGAATATGGGTTTGGCCGACAGGAATATCGATATGGCGAAAGAGATGTTCCATCATGTAGAAGAAATAACTGGTTGCATCCTCAGGTCCCAACCCGACATACTCATCCAAATTGAAGGTGGTGACATGCCGGTAGGAAGTACCGTTTTGCCGGTGGTCCGAAACCAGTTTTTCATAAACACCGGTGGGGGTCGCGCCGGTCGCAAGTCCCAGCACGGGAGACTCCGTTTCCTTTACAACCCGGATGATTCGTTCAGCCGCCAGATCACACATTTCTTCATAGTTTTGTACACGGACCAGTTCCATCATTCATTCCTCCTGTGTCTGTTGATACGCAAACTCGCCGCGGCAGATCGTGAGGTAAATTTCCAAGTCGGGATTTAACACCACCAGGTCCGCATCTTTGCCGACCCGGATACTCCCTTTGCGATCATCCATCTTTAATTCTTTGGCCGCGTTGGAAGCGGTAATTTGGATCACTTCTTCCATGGTGCACCCGGTATATTCGATCATATTTTTTGCAGCATCCTTCATTTTTAAAATGCTTCCGGCCAACGTACCGTCTTCCAAGCGGGCATCCCGGTCCGAGACAAAGACCTTTTGTCCTCCCAGATCATAATTGCCCCTCTTCATGCATTTGGCACGCATGGCATCAGTGATCAGCAAAATCCGGTCACTCGTGATTTGCTGGTAAGCCAGCCGCACGCTGCGCGGATCGATATGGATCCCGTCCACAATCATTTCCACATTCAATTCTTTACGTAACATGGCCGCGCCGGCGACACCGGGCTCCCGGTGATGAAATCCGCGCATGCCGTTAAAAAGATGGGTGACGTGGGAGATACCGGCTTCGATTCCTTCCATCACTTGATCATAGGTGGCATCGGAATGGCCGATGGAAGCAATGACCCCCGTCTCCTTCAAATAGGCAGCCAGTTCATACCCGCCCGGTTCTTCCGGGGCCAATGTGACCAATTTAATGGTTCCGCGGGCAGCCTCCTGCCATTTTTTAAACTGCTTTACATCGGGTTCCAAGATAAATTCCAACGGTTGCGCGCCTTTTCGCTTGGCATTGACAAACGGCCCTTCCAGATGAACCCCCACGCATTCTGCTTTGCCCGGGGTTTGATGATGCTTTATATATTCCGCGGCATTTTTCAGCGCCTTTTCAATGTTCTCCGGTGACTGAGTAATCGTTGTCGCCAAAAATGCGGTTGTCCCTTCCCGGGCCAAAGCAACCGCCATTTGATTCAATGCTTCCGGCGTGGCATCCATCACATCAGCCCCGGCGGCACCGTGAATATGGACATCAATCATTCCCGGAACCACGGTTCTTCCTTGGACATCCAGCACGGACCCGCCGGAAGGAGGAACATCATCGTCCATGGTGCCGATCGCCGATATTTTATCCTTTGTCACAGAGATAAAACCGTTTGGTATCAAACCGTTTTCAGCATAAATCTTTGCATTGATCAAGGTCCACGTAACTTCGTTCATATGAATAACTCCTTTGTTCTGCTTGTCATTCTAAAGTTTAACGCTGTGCATCCCATCCGTCCATCGGATGGCAATGTCCGTTCATATCAGATACCCGGCCCGAATAAAGCACGCCGCTTTTTCATTGCCAGTTTGCATTATCTTTGCTAAAATATCTTCCAATCAATAAACCCTTTTATCTTTTCATATTTCCAGTCGACTTGTAAAGAAGATGGCGGTCTCTCATGCCATCTTTTCTTTTATCTTCACCTTGTCAATGTCAACGAAAAAGGAGTCCACAGCATGAATCAGCCATCATCGGTGAAAAAAGCCATTTTAATTGCAGGGATTGTTTTTGTTGCATTTAATTTACGCCCTTCGATCACTTCCGTCGGGCCCGTGATTCATTCGATTCGCGCCGATCTGAACATCTCCAATGGAACGGCCGGATTTCTCACCACTTTGCCGTTGATTGCTTTTGCCCTGCTGTCTCTTGTGGCCCCGCTTTTATCCCGCAAGTGGGGAAATGAGCGAACCATCTTCATCGGGCTTTTCACACTGGTATGCGGCATTCTTATCCGTTCGGCCGGAACGGTGTTCACCGTCTTTTTCGGCACGGTTTGGATCGGAGTCGGAATTGCCATCGGAAACGTGCTGCTTCCCGGGATCGTAAAAGAAAAATTTCCGGATCAAGCCGGCTGGATGACCAGCATTTACACCACTTCAATGAACACCTTTGCCGCCATCGGATCAGCTGTGAGCATTCCGCTGGCGGATGCGTTGAACGGGGGATGGAAATCCTCTCTTTCTTTTTGGGCATGGATGGCCGTTGCTGCTTTGTGTATCTGGATTCCCCAAGTCCGAAGCAGAGATCAAATCCGGCCGGCCAAAGCGGAACCGGTCCGGACAGGCGGCACCTTGATGTGGCGTTCGTCGCTTGCTTGGTATGTGACCATTTTCATGGGACTGCAATCCTTTCTGTTTTACTGCACGATCACCTGGCTTCCCGCCATCATGCAAAGCCGGGGATTCAGTGAAGAAACCGCAGGTTGGATGGTATCGGTCATGCAACTCATCAGCCTTCCGGCCACTTTTGCCACCCCGGTTCTGGCCAACCGGCTTTCCCAGCAAAAAGGAATCGCCTTCGCCATCGGACTGATTCACCTTTCGGGAATCATCGGTTTGTTCACCAGCGAACCGGTTCTTCTGTATATCAGTATTGCCCTGATCGGGATGGCCCAAGGTGCCAGCGTCAGCCTGGCCCTCACGCTGATCACACTGAGGACGGCTGATGCCAAAGAAGCCGCCAATCTTTCCGGCATGTCGCAATCCGTCGGGTATCTCCTTGCCGCCTTTGGTCCGATCCTGCTGGGTTATCTCTTTGATGCAACCCGCTCATGGGTTCCGTCCCTTGTGCTCCTGCTGGCAACAACGGTCTGTTTGATTCTTTCCGGACTGGGGGCCGGCCGCCGGGGTCATGTCGCATGATACGAAAAAAGAAGGTTCGCATCCTGCAGGATGTGAACCTTCTTTTTTTCATGAATCAAACCTGATCCGTCGCTCTCCGTTTTAAGAAATAATAAACCGGCAGTCCGATGACCATAATGAAGATTGCACCCAATCCGCCGACCGGATCATGCCGGAGCATGCTGACAATGATGTAAATCGAACCGACAATGGCAACCAGAGGCACCAACGGGTAAAGCGGAACACTGTAAGGCCGCTCTTTCCCGCTGTTTCTTCTGCGCAAAGTAAACACGGCAAAAAAGGCAAAAATATAAAAGAGATAAATGGAAAATACCGAGATATCCGACAAACGGTTCGGATCGCTGATCAGCATGAAAACCGTGGCGATCGCCGCTTGTGAAATAATGGAAACATAAGGCGTGTGAAATTTCGGATGCACCTTGCCCAACCCTTTGGAAAACGGCAATTGGCCGTTTTTGGCCATCGCATACGGGATCCGCGGAAAAGCCATCATTTTTCCGTTCAGGCAACCAAAAATCGAAATAATGATTCCAATGGTGATCAAAATCCCGCCAAAATCGCCAAACAACGTTGTTGCCGCCGTACTTGCCGCGTTTTCACCCAACTTCACAATATCTTCTGCAGGCAACACATACAAAAGGGCCATATTGACAAGCAAATATACCACGGTGACCCCCGCCAAACCGATAAAAATCACCTTCGGCAACAATCTGGTCGGGTTTTTCATTTCCCCGGCGACGGATCCGACCAAAATCCATCCGTCATACGCAAACAAGGTTGCCAGCACGGCCGCGCCAAAGCTGAATTCTTCCGGCTCGAAAGCCCCCGGGGTGAAGATCGACTGTTCTCCCTTCCATAAACCGAAGATGATAATGAGCACAATCGGAATCAGTTTGGCCGCCGTGGAGATGTTTTGCACCCATCCTCCATACTTCGTTCCGGTGATGTTCACCAACATCAGCAATACCACAAACCCGATCCCGATTCCTTTCAACCATGACTCGTCCAGGCCAAACAGATGAACAATCAATGAACCCAGATACAAACCCAATGCGGCAATGACCGCCGGACCGTACACCACGGTCTGCACCCATCCGCATAAATATCCCCAAAACTTTCCATACGTTTCTTCCAAATAAATATATAACCCGCCCGTTTTGGGAATTTGCGCTCCCACTTCAGCAACGGTCAGTCCGCTGGCCAATGTGATCAATCCCCCCAAAAGCCAGGCGAACAAAGCCATCTTTGCATTTCCTGAAGAGGCCAACACTTCGCCGGGTTTCATAAAAACCCCGGAACCGATGACTGTTCCGATTACAATGGATAATGCCGTAATAAATCCAATGTCCCTTTTTAAATGATTGCTGTTGTGTTCTGCGTTCATGGTGTCCTCCTTATAAAGACAAATGTCTTTTAGAGGATTATACATTATCAAGATGGGAATATGTATAAAAATAATAAAGTAACTCAATTTAGAATATATCCATAAAAAAGAAACCGTCTCTTATGAAAGAGACGGCGTTTGGTACCGGCATTTAATCTTTTTGGACACCCGCAGGTTCATCGGATGGATCGCCGGTGGTTTCCATTTTTTGCTTCCGGATTTCTTCCCGGATCCGCGGCTGGGGATCTTTCCACCCCGGCGGCTTGATCACTTTTCCGTCCGTTTCCCGGTAACGGGGTTTTCCATCCGGCCACAACTTGCTCATATTGGCTTCATGGACGATTTGAAAAACCGCTTCCGGCTTCACTCCCATTTCCACCAGCGTGCCCAACGCCAGGTAAATGGTATCGATCATGGCATCCGCTTGATCTTCAATGGTCGAAGCTTTGGCAAACTCGTCCAATTCTTCCTCCATCCATTTTTTGCGCTTGGCGACCCGTTCTTCGGACAGTTTCCCGGGTTGGTCGCTCACCGGAACCGAGTAAGCTTGATGAAATGCTTTGACTTTTCTCCAGGCCTCATTCATGGTCAGAATCCTTCCTATCCATATTAAAGGTCACTGAAATCCAGGTTTCCGGCTTTTGCATAGTTGGTCACTTTCTGCTCAAAAAAGTCGGTTTTGGTGGCATTGAGATTGGAGAAGCTTTCCACCCATTTCATGGGATGGGACGTGATTTCCGGATACAAAATTTCCAGTCCCAGCCGTCCCAACCGTTCATTGGCCAAAAATTTGATGTACCGGTCAATGAGGTCATTGTTCAATCCCTGAATGTGATTGTTGGTGATATATTGTCCCCAGCGGATTTCATGTTGCACGGCAGTCCGGGTCATTTCCCGCAATTCTTCAATCAATTCCGACGTAAACAGATCCGGGTTTTCCTTACGCAACTCTTTGATCATGTTTTGGAACAACACCACATGGGTCAGTTCATCACGCTGAATGTATTTGATAATCGTTGCCGTGGCGGTCATTTTCCCGTTTCGCGCCAAGGCATAGAAGAAGGAGAATCCGCTGTAGAAGTAGAGAGATTCCAGCAAAAAGTTCGCCATGCACGTCCGGACAAAGTTTTTGTCATTCCGGTTATCCACAAACTGCTGATATAAATCGGCAATAAACCGGTTTCGCTCCAAAAGCCGTGGATCATTGCGCCATTCATCATAAATGTTTTCCCGTGTTTCCGGCGAACAAACACTGTCCAAAATATAGCTGTATGACTGGGCGTGAATCTCTTCCTGAAACGCCTGGATATTTAACAATGAGCAAACTTCCGGCGCCGTCACATACTCATTGATGTTCGGCAGGTTCTCCCCTTGAATCGAGTCCAAAAAGTTGAGAAAGGAAATGGTTTTGTCAAAAGCACGCCGTTCTTCCGGACTCAATTCCGCGAACATTTTGGCGTCTCCCGCCAACGGAATTTCCTCGGGAATCCAAAAGTTGTTCAGCATGGTCCGGTACAATTTGTGTGCCCAATCGTATTTAATCCGGTTCCACTCTCTCAGGTTGGTGGTGTTTCCGTTAATCATGCGTTGGGTTCCCCGTTGCCCGTGTTCATTAAATATTTTTTTTCGTTGCAATTTTTCCATTTTCTTCATTTCCCCTTCTCTTCAGGATGAACAACTGACGCATTCTTCCACTTCAATGGATTGGTTCCGGACATAGTAGATGGTTTTCAGCCCATGCTTCCAGGCATCCATATACAGCGACAAAAATTCTTTTGCCGATGTGTCGGGGGTGATATACAGATTAAATGACTGGGATTGGTCAATATGCCGCTGTCTTTTCCCCGCAGCCCGGATGCTCCAATGCTGGTCAATCCGATGGGCTTCTTTATAGTACCAAGCCGTTTGAGGCGACAAATTGGGAGCCGTAAGCGGAATGACCGCCCCCCGTTTTTCCTCCACAAAATATTTGGCATAAACCGGATCAATGCCCGCCGTCGATCCGGCAATCAAGGAGGTCGATCCGGTCGGTGCCACGGCGAACAACCACGCATTTCTCAACCCGTGTTTTTGCACGTCCTTGCGCAATTGTTGCCAGCGTGAACTGGTGTAACCGCGCCGCCGGAAATACTCTCCGGTTTGCCATTCGCTTCCTTCAAAGCAAGGATAGCTTCCCTTTTCTTTGGCGATTTCCATGGACGCTTTGATCGCTTGATAAGCAATCTCTTCAAAGAGACGATCCGCTTCTTCCAGATGTTCTTCCGACTCCCATACAATTTGATGCTGAGCCAGATATTGATGGTATCCGCTCGTCCCCAAGCCGACGGCCCGGTATTTTTTATTGGTCCGTTCCGCTTGTTTGACCGGATAGATATTCAAATCCACCACATTATCCAACATGCGCATTTGAACCGGGATGATCCGCTTGATGTCTTCAAGGGATTGAATCCGACCCAGATTCAGCGATGACAAGTTGCATACGACAAAATCGCCCGGCTTGGTTTTGGTTACGATGACACCGTCTTCCAACTCCTCGCTGATCAATTCCGTCGGGGACATGTTTTGGCAGATTTCGGTACACAGATTGGAAGAATAGATCATCCCTTGATGTTTATTGGGATTGGCCCGGTTGACCGCATCCCGGAAAAACACGAAAGGCGTTCCTGTTTCAAAAGCGCTGACCATGATCCGTTTCATGATCTCAATGGCCGGAACCTTTTGCTTTTTCAAGTCCGGACGGGCTTCACATTCCAGGTAACGTTTTTCAAACTCGCTTCCCCAGTAATCTTCGATGGAATATCCCATCACTTCCCGGATCTCGTGGGGATCAAACAAATGCCAGTCGCCACGTTCCTCCACCCGTTTCATAAACAAATCCGGAATGCAAACGCCCGGGAAAATATCATGGGCTTTCAACCGGTCATCGCCGTTATTGGTTTTGAGATTGAGAAAATCAAAAATATCGGCATGCCAGACATCCAAATAAATAGCAAATGCCCCACGGCGGACTCCCAACTGGTCAACGGCCACCGCCGTGTTATTGTAATTCCGGATCCAGGGAATCACCCCGCCGGAAGCGCCATGATGCCCGCGGATCTTGGAACCTTTGGCCCGGACTTTCCCCAGATAGATGCCGACCCCGCCTCCGTGTTTGGAAACTTGGGCCGTCGCCGAATTGGTGTGGTAGATCGACCACAACGAGTCCCCCACCGTATCGATAAAACAAGAAGACAACTGATGGAGGGGTTTTCCCGCATTGCTCAACGTCGGGGTGGCAACCGTGATTTCCAATTTGGACAAAACATCATAAAACCGTTTCGCCCACCCCACACGGTCTTCTTCTTTTTGCGCCAGATGCATGGCAATGATCATAAAACGCTCTTGCGGCAATTCCATGATCCGTCCGTCATAATCCTTCACAAGATAACGGTCTAACAACACTTTTAATCCAATGTAATTAAACAACAAATCCCGCTCTGGTTTCATGTACGATTCCAATTCATCGATTTCATTCTTTTCGTATGATTCCAACAAATAAGCACCGTATAATTTTTTCTCCGTCAAGGTATGTATCAGTGGATAAAATCCGCCATACTTCCTGGCAGACGGGTAACCGCGGTTCTGGGCCGCTTCCATGTACAACTCATGGGCCAACAAATGCGCGGCGACAAATTGCCAATCCGGCTCTTCCGCCGTTGTTTTTTCCACCGTGGTTCGAATAATGGTTTGCAACACTTCTTTGTCCGTCATATTTTCGTGCAATTGCGCTTCCGCTTCCCTCAGCCATTCTTCCCGATTCAAATGCGGAAAGCGCCGGCACGCTTCATCCATCAAATTTAGAAACGGGTTGATTTGATCCAGAGTCGTCTTCAACACAACGAACACCTGCCATTCATACTATATATAGTTGCTATCTAAGTATAACCAACACAATATATAGTGCCAAACAGCAAAAAAAAAGCTAATATGACATCTGTCCGTTCGAGAAGCAAAATTCAACCCGGGATATTCCTTTTTCTCGAAGAAGCTCGGTCCCCCGGGGGTTGACAAAGCCCTGTCCGGATTGATTTCTTGTTTTTCGGCATGTTTTTTTATTGCAATCCCTGCAAATACATGAATTTAACATTTATTCATGGCATTCATCATTTGTTTTGTTTTTTCTTTTTTGAGCGTTTTGTCTGTGTTGCAAACTTGTTTTCGATTTTCCAAGGACAAAAAAGGGTCCGCTTCTTTTCCCATCCCCCGTTTTCTACACTTTGGTGCAGGAAACTTTGTAGAATTCACATTGCCGGCATTTTGGCATATAAATGTTCACCCGGGTTTCATTTGTCTGCTCCACTTCCCGCATCTGTTGAATGACTGTCAATAATTGTTCCTTTAATTGCGGAGTCCACTCCACCTTGCACACCCGGTTTTGATAGCGGATTTCCCCCCGGATTTTTTTCGCTTGATATGTTTCCTCCACAAGCAAAAAATAAGCAGCCAATTGCAACCGGTCGCCGTCATAGGGGTGTGTCCTTTTTAACATTCCTGATTTGTATTCCACCACGAAATAAGTTCCGTCCTTCATTTTCCAGATCTCGTCAGGCTTGCCCCGGATGCCCCATTTTTTGTTGACCAGAACTTTCCCCGCACCGGTTGCGTCTGAATACACCAAACTTCTTTTGGATTTTAAGAAAAACCGTAAAAAAATCAACAGGAAAACCAGCAAAACAGAGAGGAACATGGCCATCAAGCATTCATCACCGTCCAAATCACAAACAACAGGATCACGACAAGCAACACCGCCACTGCCCAATCCGTCCCTTTCGTTTTCACCCACACCGAAACGGCTTTCTTCCGGTGGTAACGCTTCCCTTTTTGAAAAAGCCGTTTTTGGGTTTTCAACTTTTGTTCATCGGCTTCGACCAACCCTTGCCGGTGCAATTTGGCCAGCCTCCATTGCTCGGGACAATAACAAAACTGATTGATTTCCTTTGCAGTGATCCACCTCTTTTTCAATCCGGATATCCCCTTCTTTATGCCATTCTTTTTGTTATATTTTACCAAATTTTCTGTATCTTTTAAATAAAAAACACCCCTTCCCCGTCGAATGTGTCAAGGAAAGGGTGATGAATCCACTTCATTTTTATTTCAGCGACCGGCTCCAGTCTTGTGCGGCATTCCCTTCCAAAAAGCGTTCACAATCGAGCGCTGCCATACAACCACTTCCGGCCGCCGTGATCGCCTGACGGTAAACCCGGTCCTGCACATCCCCGCAGGCATAAACGCCGGGGACATTGGTTTGCGTCGTTCCTGGCTTCACTTGGATGTAACCCAACTCATCCAACTCAATTTGCCCTTGAAGGAAGCCGGTGTTGGGTTGGTGCCCGATGGCGACAAAAATTCCGTCTGCTTCCAGAATTTCTTCTTCCCCTGTTTCGTTATTTTTCACTTTTAATCCTTTGACTCCTTGTTCCCCACGGATCACTTCCACCGGTGTCCGGTTCATGGCCCACTTGATCTTGTCGTTTTGCCGTGCCCGGTCCTGCATGATTTTGGATGCCCGCAATTCATTGCGCCGGTGAACAATGGTGACTTCCGATGCAAAACGGGTCAGGAAAGTGGCTTCTTCCATCGCGGAATCGCCGCCGCCGACCACCAGCAATTTTTTGCCACGGAAGAAGAAACCGTCGCATGTCGCACAAGTGCTCACTCCCATCCCGATGCTTTCTTTTTCGCCGGGAATTCCCAACAATTTGGCCGTTGCCCCCGTCGAGATAATGAGCGCAGACGTTTCAATCACTTCATCTTCTCCGAGAAACAATTGAAAAGGACGTTTGGACAAGTCGACTTTTTTCACCCAGCCGCGTTTGAAGGTGGCACCAAAACGTTCTGCCTGCTTTCGCATATTATCCATCAATTCCGGGCCCATGATTCCGTCCGGAAAGCCCGGGAAATTTTCCACTTCCGTCGTGGTCGTCAGTTGTCCGCCCGGTTCAGGTCCTTCAATCACCAACGGTTCCATGTTGGCGCGAGCCAGATAAATGGCTGCGGTCAACCCTGCCGGACCGGTTCCCAATACAATCACTTTTTGCATGTTGTTTACCCCCTATTCAAAACAATGATCTATGTCACATATGTAACCTTCAATAATTACGGCATCCCTTCATATTGTAACTGAATTTTCGTCATGAAGCCAAACGGATTTCCGGCCTCCTCTTTGAAACCTCTCCCTTGTTCAGGATACTTTCACTTCCTGGAATGCCCGCAAAAAATTATCTTTGGGATGCGCCCCGGCCATGGCCAACCGGCCCTGGATAATAAAAAAAGGAATGCTTTGAATCCCTGAATTCCCGGCCCGTTCCAAATCTTTTTCGACTTCGTGCCGGATCCTCTCGTCCAGCAGCGCCTCCCTCGCCTCATTCGCATCATATCCCACGGATTCGGCAATCCCGGTCAACACGTCCATATCACCAATATTATGCCCTTGTTCAAAATAAGCCTGATACAATTTTTCAGCCATCTCTGTTTTCTTCCCGGGATCGGTCCACTTCAGGAGCATATGAGGAGCCATGGTGTTGGGAAGCCATTCAATCCGGTCAAATTTGAATTTCAAACCGACGGGGGCCCCGGCTCTTGAAATCTGTTCCAATGCCTGATAAGCCCTCGACATGTTTCCCATCTTGCGCACCATCATATCCATAAACAAAACGCCACGGGGCGGGATCTCCGGATATAACATATACGAACGGTATTTAATTTCAAACGGTTCGCCGGATTGTTCCGTCCATTCCTGCATGGCATCTTTGAGATTTTTATGGCCGATCCGGCACCAAGGACAGGTCAAATCATGGTAAACCTCAATATCCATTTTGTCTCTCCTTTGAAATCACACAACTGCAAACTCCAGTATATCACAAGAAAAAAATATTAGATACGATACCAAAGTAAGCATCAGACTGCATGAAAACCCGCCCTTGTGCTATGATGTTTTTTGTGAATCAAGAGAAAGAGAGCGTGAATCAGATGAAAAAGAAAAGACAACGCTTGGATAAGGTTTTGTCCCATGTGGGAATCGGAACCCGCAAAGAAATCAAAAAACTGGTGAAAGCCGGCCGGGTCAGGGTCAATGATGAACCCGCAACTGACCCCGGCATGCACGTGTTTCCCTTTGAAGATGAAATTGAAGTCGATCACCGGCCGGTTTTGTACCGGGAACACATCTATCTGATGATGAATAAACCGCAAGGGGTTCTGTCCGCCACCGAAGATGCCGTGCAGGAAGTGGTGACGGATCTGTTGGAACCCGAACACCGCGTTTTTTCGCCGTTTCCGGCCGGACGGCTCGATAAAGACACCGAAGGGTTACTGTTATTGACAAGCGACGGAAAACTGGCACACCAGCTTTTGTCTCCCAAAAAACACATTCCGAAAGTATACGTTGCCGACATCGAAGGAGAAGTGACAGACAACGATATCCACGCATTTCAAACGGGAATCACATTGGAAGACGGTTACACAACCATGCCGGGGGATCTTCACATCCTGCACGCCGGCCCCCGATCCACCGTCGAAATCACCATCTATGAAGGAAAATTTCACCAGATTAAAAGAATGTTCCGGGCCCTTGGGAAAAAGGTGGTCAGTTTAAAACGGATCCGCATGGGTTCATTGGAACTGGATCCGGATCTGGCTCCCGGGGAATATCGTGAATTAACAGCGGAAGAATTGAACAAATTAATCAAATAATAATTGGTCAAAAAGCTTTGATCCCGGTGATCCTTTGGATCACCTTCACCCTCCGTCAGAAACTTGCGGTCATCGATTCAGTTGAAAACGCTAACAAATTCATTTACAATGTTCTATATCAAACATTCATTATACTAATACAATCCTTTATTTCAAGGAGGCAACTTGATGGATAGCAAAAAAAATAATCCAGTTAATGAATTAGAAAGGGGGCTTGGTGACCGGCATATTCAATTAATCGCAATCGGCGGGGCCATCGGTGTCGGGCTTTTCCTCGGTTCAGCCCAGGCGATTCAAACAGCCGGACCTGCAATCATCCTCTCTTATGCACTAGGCGGTCTCATGATCTTTTTAGTGATGAGAGCGTTGGGGGAATTGGCCCTTTTTAAACCCGTTGCCGGATCATTCAGCACCTATGCGACGGAATTTGTGGGACCTTGGGCCGGATTTCTCACCGGTTGGAATTACTGGTTTATGTGGGTGGTAACGGGAATGGCCGAAATTACCGCGGTGGGTGTTTATTTCCGTTACTGGTTTCCGGAAGTGCCGCAATGGATTCCTGCACTCGGAGCTCTTTTGGCTGTCTATATTGTCAACTTGATTACGGTCAAATTATTTGGGGAAATCGAATTTTGGTTTGCTTTGATCAAAGTGGCCACCATTGTTGCCCTGATCATCATCGGTCTCATTATGATCACGACAGGATGGGGAAACGGCGGGGAAGCCGTCGGTTTTTCAAACCTGTGGGCCAATGACGGGTTTATGCCCTTTGGCATTGCCGGTGTCCTGTTGGCCCTGCAAATGGTGATGTTTTCTTTCTTGGGAGTGGAATTGGTCGGGGTGACCGCCGGAGAAGCAAAACATCCGGAGAAAACCCTTCCAAAAGCCATCAACAGTGTGATCTGGCGGATTTTGATATTCTACATCGGAGCCTTGGCCATCATCTTGTCCCTGTATCCTTGGAACCAAATGAGTGATGAAAACAGTCCTTTTGTACTGATTTTCACAAAAGTCGGGATTCCCGCTGCCGCCGGCATCATTAACTTTGTTGTCCTCACGGCTGCTCTGTCTTCTTGTAACAGCGGGATCTTCAGCACCGGGCGCATGCTTTACACACTGGCAAAAGACGGACATGCCCCACGTGCCCTGGGACAATTGAACTCGCGAAAAGTTCCGGCCCGCGGCATCACGTTGTCTGCAGCGGTCCTGCTGATCGGGGTTCTGTTAAACTATGTCATTCCGGAGAAAGCCTTTTTATATATCACCAGCGTAGCCACTTTCGGTGCGCTTTGGACCTGGGGAATGATTCTTTATGCGCATTTACGGTTCCGTAAAAAAGCCAACCATGCAAAAGTCCATTTCAAAATGCCGGGTTACCCCGTCACCAACTGGATCGCTATTTTGTTCCTGGTCCTTGTGGCTTTCTTGCTCTCCTTCAACCCTGAAACACGGATTGCTTTGATTGTGGGACCTGTTTGGCTCTTGATCTTGCTCATCAGCTATCAATTCGTGAGAAAAAGTACAGAAAAATAATTACGATGACGCTGCCTGTTCCGGGCAGTTTTTTTGTTTTCTTTTGACAGATTTTTCTAAATTATCTATCCTGTTTTGGTATAATAATAAAGAGCTACCGATAAAGGAGTCTCCCTTTTATGTTGATCGCCTCCTTCCTTTACACCTTTCTTTTTTTGTCTGCGATGTTTTTTTCCCTCATGGCCATTCGGGCAGTGTTTGTAAACCTTCCGGTGGTTCCTTGGATCTTGGGCCTGCTGGCGACAGGCAGTCTTTACATGTTCATGGAATCCATTGAGGATCTTTTTTTTTGACAAGACGGCGACGATCGGGAATCCTTTTTCCGTGCTTTCCATTAAAGTACAGACGGATTCCCGATTATTCCGTAAATTTTGTCATTCATCCGCGAACAGAATTCATCGTTTCCCGTTCCCGACTGCCGTGTGTCTGTCCAAACGGTCCTTGTTCACTGACTGACTCTTTTTTCCGGCAGGGAATCATATTTTCCCAAACCCAGCATCCGGATATGCTCTTGAATCATTTCATCATTGTATCCTTTGGAGCGCAATTCCTTGATTTTATTTTCCCGCCGTCGCAAAATATCTCTCATTTCTTTTCTGTCATATTCCCGGACGAGCTGTAATTGCTCCTCCTCCGTCGGCGGGATGAATTCATATAATTCATCCGGACGAACCCCGAGCAACCGGGACATATGAAAAATCGTTTCCGGTCTTGGCATCGCCCCGCCCCGGGCCCACAAAGAAACCTGTTGCTTGCGAACCCCCAACGCCCGGGCCAAAGCGGTCTGACTCGGTTTTTTTCCGCAGATTTTCCAACCTTCTTCCCTTCTTCTCATCAACACACTGTCAATGCGGGGAATCAGTTTCATTCATCATCCTCCTCTTCAGGTCAGATCCACTCCTGCCGATCCTTCAACTTTGAATTCGGCCAATATATTCATATTTTTAAGTTTAATATTTCTTGAGAAAATAATCAAAAAACAAACCGTGAATCCCTTGGGAATATCCTGCACCAAACGCCCGCCAACACAGAAGACAACTGTTTCATTTAAGATTTCGACAAATTGCTGTAAAAAAGGGATAAATCATTTTAGTATAGAATATATTTCTTTGTATTGTTTTATGAAGGAGGACGCTTTCCATGAACCGGAGATCGATGAATGCCTTGGCACTGACCATCAGCATGGCTTTTTCACCTGCCTGGGCTTATGCCAATCCACAAGTTGCAAAGGCCAGCCAACCGGCCGGCACCCCGGTTCAACAGATCCGACATTTCAATCAAAAAACGGAGACCGCACAAGTTCTGGGACCCTCATCCCCCCATTACCGGGTCAACCTTTTCTATGACAGCCAAAATCACCGCATCCGGGGCAAACTGTCCGTCACTTTTACCAACCATCTGCAGCAGGAAATGCAAGAAGTGTACTTTCATCTCCGGGGAAATGCCAAAACTTATCAGCAAAAAGGTGGAAAAACAACCATCAGCCATGTCCGGGTCAATGGAAGAAAAGCCGGATTTCAAATCAAAAACCACACTGCCCTCCATATCACGGGTTTCCAACTTCTATCCAAACAAAGCGCAACGGTTTCCATGGACTTTGAGGTCAATATCCCTCATGACCAAGGCCGTTTCGGATGGCATCACACAACGACCTCTCTGGAAAATTGGTTGCCGGTGCTGGCTGTTTACGATCATGAGAAATGGAATGTGGACCCTTATTCTTCTTATGGAGAAAGTTTTTATAATCTTCCCGGAAACTATGATCTGACTCTGACAACCGACAAGCATCAAGTGATTGCCGCCACCGGGATCGAAATCGGATCGCCATTGGTGCAAGGAAACCTGGCGACACACCGCTATCAAGCTAAACAAGTCCGTGATTTTTTCATCCACATGGATCCCGGCTATCAGGTGATTTCGGATCAAGTCCGGCATGTCCGGGTAAATGTGTACTATACCAAGAAGCATGAAAAATACGCGGAAATCATGTTAAAATTCGCTGTGAACAATGTGGAATCATACATCCAAAAACATGGAAGCTATCCATGGCCGGAGTTAGACATCGTCAGTACCGATGGGCAATTTGGAGAATGGGAATCCCCGCAACTGCTGATGATTTCACAGGTTCACCCTGAATTCCGCAGGATATAATTCGTGGTTGCCCGTCATCACGGGCTCTTGCCTGTAAAATTTTTTCGGTCTTTTAAACCGATTATTCCGGTTTCCAATAATGATTTTTCATGGTAATATATTGTACTCATAGGAATGATTTTTATCCCGAAAACCAACTATATTAATCGGAAAGGAAGAGATTGGAGATGGCCATGATTTCGACTTCATTGAAATCAACAACCCGTCCGGTCAAACCCTCTCCCTTGCCTTCGGTCCAAAACGGACTGGCATGGGCATCCGGATTGTTGTTTCTTCTTTTGGGTTCGGTCATTTTATGGCAACAAGGCTCCCACCAAAGCCTTTTGTACGGAATCGGCTTTTTGCTGGGAATGACCTTGTATCATGCACGATTTGGATTTACTTCGGCATTCCGGCAGCTCCTCACCGTCGGGCAGGGTCAGGGAATCCAGGCGCATATGGTCATGCTGTCGGTTGCCAGCATCCTTTTTGCCATCATCTTTGCAACAGGAGTCACTTGGACCGGCGCCGCTCCGCAACCCAACTTGTCCCCTGTTGGCACGGCCATGATCGTCGGCGCCTTTTTGTTCGGAATCGGGATGCAGTTGGGAGGGGCTTGCGCTTCCGGAACCTTGTTCCATGTCGCCGGAGGACGATCCTCTTTGTTGCTGACCCTGACCGGATTTATTATCGGATCGGTTTTGGCCGCATGGAATTGGGATTTCTGGCAAGGGCTTCCCAGCTTCGGGGCGTTTTCTCTTGCCACCTCCACCGGATGGGGATACGGACCGGCGTTGGTGGTTCAGCTGACAGTGTGCGCGCTGATCTATCTTGCGGTCTCTTGGATTTCGAGAAAAAGAAACGCTCCCCTTCGGAAACCGGTTCCCACCACCCGGGGATGGAAACGGATCATCCGGGGTTCCTGGCCGCTTTGGATGGCGGCGGTTTTGTTGGCTGTCTTAAACGGCCTGACACTTTTCTTCAGCGGAAAACCGTGGGGAATCACTTCGGCCTTTGTACTTTGGGGATCAAAAATTTTGCAAGCAGCCGGAATGGATGTGGCTTCATGGAGTTACTGGTCCGGAGCAAACGGTCAAGCTTTGAAAGAATCCGTCCTGGCGCACACCACCTCCATCATGGATTTTGGCATCATCTTCGGCGCTTTGTTTGCTGCCGCCATCAGCGGAACCTTTAAACTGCAAAAAATCTCCCCCAAAGTGGCGGCCGCTTCACTGATCGGCGGAATCATCATGGGGTATGGCGCCCGTCTGGCATTTGGTTGCAACATCGGCGCTTATTTCAGCGGGATCGCCTCTTTCAGCTTGCATGGCTGGGTTTGGGCTGTCTTTGCTTTATCGGGAAGTTATGTCGGCGTCAAATTGCGGCCGCTCTTTACATTAAAAAACCCGAAACCCACCGACCAGTTTTGTTGATGGAAAAAACGGCTCCCGCCAAAAGGGGAGCCGTTTTTTCATCCCGCCGCCCGGCTTTCCGGTGCGGCGATTATTTGGTTTTGCGCAGCAGCTTGCGCAAAAAATAATACGGACCAATGATCAAATAAAGCGGATTGGAGAAAAAAGTTGGTTTTTTTCCCTCAAACGCGTGCCCGATGAACTGAAACATCCAGCCCGTCACAAACAACCCCAGTGCCCATTTCCAATGAAAGAAAAACAAGGGCAGCGAAATGATGATCATCGGGATGCCGATCATATGGGTTCCCCTATTGACCGGATGTTGATGATCCCGGCGGTATTTTTCTAACATTTCAGAAACCTTCATCGATACCTACCTTCCTTTTTTTTCTGCTTACTTTTATTATAACAAAACATCCTGTGATCAATCGGTGATTCTATCGTTTGAGAAAAAGTCATATACATCTTAAAAACAAGAAAGAGGGATTGATATGAAGTGGATCCGTTCCTCACTTTTTCAACCCTTTCTAGCCATGATCGGCATCGCCGTCATGATGACCGGCGGATTGTGGCTGGGAAAAAATCTCGTTCCGATTGATAAAGCCGTCTCTTCCTCCGCCGAGCCCGAACCCGGAAACTTGACCCGGGTGGAATATGTGATGGAAAAAGTGGGAGCCAAAAAGGTTGAGGCCGAGCCAACCCTTTCGGCTCCCACCGGGGCAAACGGCTACTGGATCGTGGAACATTACCGGCAATACGAGTATCATTATGATGCCAACCATCGTTTTCTTTACAAAAACCCCACCCAACAGGAAACTTATCTGCGCTATTGGCATGCCCGTTAGGAAGAAGCTTTCTTCTTGCGGCCCCTTTTTTTTCCTTTCGTGGCATCGATACTGGCTTGCAGCGCTTCCATCAAGTCGACCACTTTTTCCGGTCGGCGATGCGGGGCTTCGACGATTTCTTCATCGTTGATTTTCTTATCGATGGCGGATTGGACAGCTTCCCGGTATTCATCTTTGTATTTTTCGGGATCAAACTTGGTGGTCAATTGTTCAATCAATTGGGTCGCCATTTTCAATTCTTTTTCCGTCACTTTTGCATTGTCGGGCACATACGGAACTTCCTCGATGTTCCGGACTTCATCCGGATAAAAAATGGTCTCCATCACGAGGCAGGACCGGTAAATCCGGATCACGGCCAAGGATTGTTTGGAACGGATCGTCACCTTGGCCACCCCGATCTTCCCGGTTTCTTCCAACGCTTTCCGAAGCAAGGCATAAGCCTTGTTGTTTTCATCCTGTGCCCCCAAATAGTAGGTTTTGTTAAAATAAATCGGATCAATTTCTTTCAACTCGACAAAATCCAAAATCTCAATGGCCTTGTCGGAATCCGGCGCAATCGCGTCCAGCTCCTCTTTTTCAAGCACCACAAACTTTCCATCTGCGTATTCAAAGCCTTTCACCACTTCATCCCAAGGAACTTCCCGCTGGCAATGCGGACAAGTCCGCACGGTTTTGATCGGTGTCCGGCATTCTTTGTGAAGGTAACGGAAACGAACGTCTTTGCTCTCGGTGGCTGCATACATTTTCACCGGGATATTGACAAGACCGAAACTGATCGATCCTTTCCACATGGTATGCATGACTCACACCTCATTTTTTTAAAGATAACTGACTCCAGCAATTACGGGTGGCATCCGGATGTCCTTCAATCAAATGGCAAATCCCTTCAAAAAACAACGGATCTTTCCAAGATGAAACCAACTTTTGAGCCTGACGGAAATGCCGGATCGCTTCCTGAAGATCCCTTTTTTCCATCAAAGCCCTTCCTTTGTGATAATGTCCCATCGCCCGGATCGACGAATTCTCTTGTTGTAACAGCTTCTCGGCCAAATCGGCAGCTTCATTCACATTTCCGGTATGAATGGAAAGCCTGGAACGCACCGCCGTCCACACAGGTTCTTCTGCCACCTCATCCGGCAAGGCATTCAACGCTTTTTCCGCCCGGTGATGGTCATGGACATCCATACACATCCAAACATAAGCCAACAACAATCCCGAGTGTTTCGGAAACAAGGACAACCCCTTCTTGATCCAACTGAAAGCCTCATCCGATTTTCCGGTTAAAAAAAGATTCCACGCCATTCCATGATAGGCTCCCGGATGCTTCGGATGCTTCGCGGCCAAACGCCGGTACCATTCCAAAGCTTTGTGCGGCAAACCCATTTCTTCATAATCATGAGCAATCGATTCCAACACATGCGGATGTTTGGTTTTTTCATAGGTGGCCAACCGCCAGAAAGAAACACTTCCCCATTCCTTGATCTCACGGTAGCAATTCGAAAGATAATACATGGATTCCCAATCATCGGGATTGGTCGACAACGCCTGATAAAAACAAGGAATGGCCTCATGGTATTCCTTCAAACGGTAGTGGCAAACCCCCATGTTGAACCAGGCGTCGCTATGGTCCGACATGAGCTCCACCGCTTTTTTAAACTGACGGATCGCCGCGCGGTCATCTCCTTCCTTCACCGCAATACATCCCAGCATGTGACGGGCAAAACCGGCAAACGCCTCATGCCTTGCCGTGTTGGCTGTCAATTGGAATTGACGGCTCGCTTCGGTAAACTTTCCTTCATGGAACAGCGTCAGTCCGTAATAAATCCGGCCCAATAAAAAATCCGGTTCATCATCGATGACCTTTTTAAAAATATTTCCCGCCTCTTGAAACATCGTGAGTCCGTAATATCCCTGTCCCTGGCGAAACTGCCGCACGGCCGATTCGTTTATCCAAAACTCTTCTTCTAACTCCTGGACCGATGACGATAAACCGGGACATTTCTTCGTCAGTTCCGCCAATTGCTCTTCCACTTGCGCCCAAGCTTCCAACATCTCATCGCAAGAACGCTTGATTTCCATGAAACGCCGGCGCCATACCGGCCGCTTGGATGCCGGGCTTTGGGAATAATTTTTTTCAATCTCTTTGATCGCGGACTCCGCCCATTTCAGCCATTGTTGATGAACCATTTTTTCTCCTCCATCCACAACATCGTTTATGTAGTTAGCCTAACTCCGCGCCTCCTTTTCCATACCTTTTTTCACAAAAAAACTCCCGCATCAAAGATGCGGGAGTTTCAAACCATTGGCATGGATGGGTTTCAAACAGGATCGGCCCGGTTTACAAAACAACACCGTGAACCTCTTTCCCGATCAATTCCACAATCCGGTTGTTTTCATCCATGATGGCGATTTTCGGCTGATGTTTCCGGGCCTCTTCTTCTTCCAACATCACATAAGACATGATGATCACCTGATCCCCGGGTTGCACTTTGCGGGCAGCCGCCCCGTTTAAACAAATCACTCCGCTGCCTCTTTCCCCCGGAATCACGTATGTCTCCAGACGGGCTCCGTTATTGTTGTTGACCACTTGGACTCTTTCATTGGGCAAAATGTCCACTTTCTCCAAGATTTCTTCATCAATCGTGATGCTGCCCACATAATTCAAATTGGCTTCTGTTACCGTGGCGCGATGAATTTTCCCTTTCATCATGTACCGGAACATGTTTCACTCCCCCTTCCCTTCATACAAAAAGTTATCGATCAAACGCGTCTTTCCAAAGTGAACGGCCACCGCTACCAAGACCGGCGGGCGGTCCAACCGTTCCACCGGTTCCAATTTCGGATAACTCACCGCTTCCACATATTCGATGCGTGCCAGCGGCCGGGTTTCAATCCGTTCCGAAATAAACCGGATGACATCGCGGGCTTCCACCAGTTCACCTTTTTCCACCCGTTCTTTGGCTTGCTGTAAAGCTTGGGAAATCACCAGCGCCTGTTCTCTTTCCTCCGGAGACAGATAAACGTTTCGCGAACTCATGGCCAGACCGTCTTCTTCACGGACGATCGGACAAGGGACAATCGTAACCGGAAAATGGAGATCCCGGACCATTTGTTCGATCACGGCCACTTGCTGAGCATCTTTCAACCCGAAATAAGCACGGTCCGGCTGAATGATGTGAAACAGTTTGCTGACCACTGTGGCCACACCTGCAAAATGACCGGGCCGGCTCTTTCCACATAACCGTTCCGTAATTTGTGTCACATTCACTTGTGTCAGCGGTGTCTCCGGGTACATCTCCCGGACATCCGGATGAAAAATGAAGTCCACTCCGGCCTTTTCGGCCAGTCCGGCATCCCGGTCGAGATCCCGCGGATACCGGTCATAGTCTTCATTGGGGCCAAACTGCAAAGGGTTGACAAAAATGGACAGGACCACGACATCGTTTTCCTTCCTTGCCCGTTCCACCAGACTGAGATGGCCTTCATGCAAATAGCCCATAGTCGGCACAAAACCGATCGTCCCGGTTTGCTTTTTTAATTCCTTTCGCATTTCAGCGACCGTTTGGATGATTTTCATTGGTCCGTTTCTCCTTCACTTGATCCGTATAATTCATGAATCAGTTCATCTTTTAAGTGAGTGACATGTTTCTCCGCCGGGAAGCTTCTCTCTTTCACCTCTTGCACATAGGCGGCAATCCCTTTCCGGATGACTTCCCCGGCATCTTGATAAACCTTGACAAAGGATGGCCGGAAGTCGCCGGCCATGGCCAACAAATCATGATACACCAAAACCTGGCCGTCGCAATGGCGTCCTGCACCGATTCCGATTACGGGAATCCCCACCTTTTGGGTCACCAGTTCCGCCAATTCTTCCGGAACACATTCCAACACGATGGCAAATGCTCCGGCTTCTTCCAACCGTTGCGCCGCATCAAGCAAACGTCTCGCCGCAGGCAAATCTTTCCCCTGGATCACATACCCGCCCAATTGATTCACTGATTGAGGGGTCAAACCGAGGTGCCCCATCACGGGAATCCCTGCCATGGTTAAACGATTGACTTTGTCAACAATTTCGATGCCGCCTTCCATTTTTACCCCGTAAGCCAGTCCTTCCTGCATCAGGCGGGCTGCGCTTTTCAACACTTCCCCTTCCGGCAGATGAGCGGTTGCAAACGGCAAATCGGCAATGACCATGGCTTTTTTGGCTCCCCGGGTCACCGCTTTGGTATGATGCAAGATATCATCCAGCGTCACGGGGATGGTCGAATCATATCCCAAAACGACCATTCCCAAAGAATCGCCCACCAGCAAAATATCAGCTCCCGCTTCCTCTGCCAGACGCGCCGAAGGATAATCATAAGCTGTAATCATGGCGATCGGCTCTTGCTTTTGCTTCATGCCGAGCAACGTTCGTTTGGTCACTTTTTTTCCCGACATCAAAACTCCCTCCCAAATTTGGGCCCTTGGGCGAGAGAAAAAAACGCCTTTTATCGTCACCCATCCGAGACGAAAAAAGGCGCAGGTATCCGTTACCTTTCTGTCCCCGTCCCAATGGCTCGAAGCAGATTTCCAAACTTTGATATTCACCTTTTAAAAAAACAGGAAAATGATAGTGCAACTCTTCCACAGATGTTGCCTATCACTTTTAACGTATCGGATCTTCCTCCCAAATGCAATATTTTCATGAAAAAACCCAGCGAAAAAATCCGCTGGGCAAGGTTTTTCGTTTTAAATAAACAATCCGGTCATTGCCGCCGTCAGGAAGCTGGCCAAAGAGGCTCCAAACAATAATTTCAAGCCGAAACCGGCCACCACCGGCATTTGTTTTTCCGAGATCGCTTTAAAAGTCCCGGCAATGATGCCGATGGAGCTGAAGTTGGCAAAGCTGACCAAATAAGTGGACACCACGGCAACCGTCTTTTCGCTTAATTTCGGAATCATGTCCTGGAACTGGAGCATGGCGACAAATTCATTCAAAATGATTTTGGTTCCCATCACGCCGCCGGCCGTCACCGCTTCAGACACCGGCACACCGGAAATCACGGCAAACGGCATCAGAATATATCCCAAAATGTTTTGCAAGGTCAATCCGGTCAAGTTGGTGGTCACAAAGTTGATTCCTTCCATCAGCGCGATAAATGCGATCAACATCCCGGAAATGATGGCCACCAGCTTTATACCGTCGGATGCCCCTTCCCCGATCACTTCAAACAACCCGCGGCCCTGGTCGTTGGAAATTTTAATCACATCTTTTTCGCTGTCCACCTGCACCGGCATCAATATGCAGGCAATAATCAGGGCACTGAACATATTGAGCGGCAATGCCACCAGCACATAGGTCGGAGGCAAAATGGTCATGTACGCTCCGATAATCGTCGAACTGACCGATCCCATCGCAGAGGCACAAAGCATATACAGCCGCTCACGTTTCAACCCGTCAAGATGGGTACGGATCGCCAGCAACGCTTCACTTTGTCCAAAAAAGATGGAGCTGACGGCATTAAAACTTTCCAATTTTGGCAGCCCGGTGATTTTGGAAACCACAGCCCCCACAACCCGGATCACCCAAGGCAAAATCCCGATCCAGGTCAGAACGGCCATAAATGCCGAGAAGAAAACAATGGGCAACAATACATCAATGACAAAGACCGTGTCCACACCTTCCGGTTTTAATCCGCCCACCACAAAGTCGATTCCGGCATGGGCAAAATCGACCAGCTTTAAAATCCCGGCGGAAACGCCGTTAATGATGATGGCCCCGATCTGAGTGCTCAACATCCCCCAGGTCACAATCACTTGAAGAACTAACATAATGCCGATGGCTTTGTAGTTGATTGCTTTTCTGTTTTCTGAAAACAACCATGCCACACCCATCACGACAAAGATACCTATGATGCCTATATAGTCCATCATTGCGTTCTTCATTCCTTTCGGTTTTATAAAGCCAAAAATAACATTATCATTAAAGCAAATTTAACTAAACAAGTAAACCCTTTCAATAATATTTGAAATGAATGTTTTTTATATAACCATAAAAAAATCCGGATTTTAATAGTAATCCGGGCCTTTTGAGGTTAAAACAACAAACTGATTCCAGTTATTGCAAGATAAATCAGGTTGATGAAAACCAGCCTCCACAACCACTGAATCACCGGACGCTGCCGGATGACGGCATAGATTGCCATCGCAGCACAACCCACGGTTCCCAAAATATCCACCAAATAAAGCATACTGAAAAACATGACGGAAACTCCTTTGCGATCAAGGCAATAAACCAAGCCATGCCAGTTTTTTGTTTAATTGATTTAATTCTTGAATCGATTGACGAGTAAGCTTGGATAAGTCCAATAAACTACGGTTCTCACGGTTTGACTGTTCGGATATCGTTTGGCTCAATTGCTTGATTTCTTTGTTTTGGGAGGAAATTTCCCCCAATCCTTCATATACATTTTTGGTATATCCGTTTAATTCATCCAATCCGGTGATGATCTTTTGTTCACTGGCATTGACCCTCCCGATTTTCTCGTTCATATGATTCAGGCGTTTTTTCGTGTCCGACAATTGTTGATTCATCTCTTGCATCACGGTGGCCGTTTCCGCAAGCGGAGCCAAATGCCGGTTTGTCTCTTGTGTCAACTTTCTGGAGCGTGAAATATTTTGATAAACTTCTTCCATCACCAGGTTCGTATTTTTTTGGTTCACGATTTGTTGGTAGGTACCGGCTCCAAACAAGATCAACAATACCGCATTAGCGATCAGCCATGGTATCCTCATGTGACTCTCCCCCTGTCGTCGGACCGGATCCGGAACCATTCAGGCCGATCTTGCCTTTGAGGTCATCCAGCCATTCAACAATCCGCCGGATGAAACGCAAATTATCGTAAGATTTGTTCAACTCCACCATCAAATCGTCCATCAGCGGGTGAAGTTGCTGACTGTTTTTCCCAATGTCCCCGGTGACGGCTGCAACATTGCCGAAATCCCCGATCACTTCCTCCATCTGTCCGGAGATTTCATTGGTTCTTGCGGATACTTGCCCCGTCAAGGAAGAGGTTTCCTTTTGCCGGATCAAGATTTGCTCCATCTTGTCGCGGGCGGAGATATTTCCCTGCAGTTGCGATTCAAGTTCCGTCCGGATGCCTTGGTTGATCCGGATTTGTTGTTCCGCCAACGTCAATTGTTGATCCAACACCCCCAAAGACCGGCCCGCCTGTTTGACTTGATCCTCCAGAGCTTCGGTCTCATCAATCATTTGGTCTGTCAATCCCACCAGATCTTTGATGATTTGAAAAATGTTATACTTGGATAACGAAGTTAACAACACATGATCGCTGAATCCGCTTAAAAACGGCATGCTCAAAAGAACCAACAAAAGCCCGGTCAAACCTGCCTTCACATGGTGCCGGTTCCATGCGTTTTTCATTGTTCTTTCCCCCTGAGCGGAGGGATGAAGTCCGTCTTGTCATTCATTTCTTCCAGATTTTGATTGATTTCTTTTTGTGTCGATACCATATTGGCAAGAGACTGGCGGATTTTCTGATTGCTGTCTGCCATGGACTGCAAATATCCGGCACTGTTGGCAAGAGATGTCCGGATCCCGTTTAAGCCGGCTGTCGTGGCATTGGTCTCTTTTCCGATCCATTCAACATGATCTGCAATTGACGCCACCACTTTATCTAATTGGATCAACTCCTCTTCCAAATCTCCTGTGTTATTTTGAATTTTTGTGATTTTGTGTTGCAATTGATTGGTTTTTTGCTTGATGACTGCAATCGTTTCCAATTGTTTATTCATTTGCTCCGATTTTGCCGCCGACTGATCCAGCGTTTCCTTCAGTTTTTTGGAATCGCTGGCGATGCGGTCCTGGAGTCCCAATTGCAGCCAAGTGTTTCCGGCAAGCACAACCAACAAAACACAAGTCAATGCGGATAAACCCAATGATGATTTACTCATGCTCATTTCACTCCCGGGATTTTCCCGTTTAAGGATTCCGTCGACTCATTCAACCGCTTCATATGCTCCTGATCTTTTTGCGTCGTTTCAGATAATTGCCCCAATAATTGATCCAATTTTTTCAAATGCGGTTCCATCTCTGCCAGCGTTTGATTCACTTTTTCGATCTCTTTGCCGGTGTTTACGGAAGATTGGTAAGTTTGGCGATTCAAATCCAGACTTCCGCTGATGTAATGGACCACTTCAGACAAAGAATCTAACGTTTTGCCCGTTTGTTGGATGGTTCCGTTCAAATCACCGTCCAATTGATCCAGCGTTTGTGTCATCCGGGTTAATTCCTCATTCTTTTGAATGATGCTTCCTTGCACCTGATTCAATTGATAAACCGCTTTCAAATTTTTGTCCAAGCTGCTTTGGATCTTTTTCATCTGTTGGGTCATGGTGACACCGTTGATCAACAGAGCCGTCAGGCACAAAATCCCGAAGACTTGAAGAACCCTTAACATTTTCTCCCTCCTTTAAGGCAGAGAGTTTTTCACTTGTTCGGCCACCTCAGCAGCTTGTCCCAACTTTTCCTCCAATAACACATTTTGCTGCAAAACCTCATTCAGATTGGCCTCGGTTTGTTCCGTGATTTTCTTCAATTGGCCTGCTTGCGTTGCCTGCCTTCCCCCGCTTTTTGAAATGGTGTCCATCTGATTGGCCAACCGCTGGCTGAGACTGTGCAGGTTTTGGCTTAACGGGACTTGCTGGCCGGTAACCACCCGGATTTGATTCAGCTGTTCCACTTGGGCGCCGGCCAGCTCTCCCACCCGGGCCAACTTTTGATTCACTTCTTTCGTTTTGCCCGATTGCTCTTCCAGCTTTTGGATTCCCTGAATGATGCCTTGATTCACATCGCCGAGTTGTTCTGTTCGTTCATGGATTTTGGCCAAGGTTCCATTCAAATCAAAATCTTCAAACGATATCTCGGACCACGGGACTTTGGTGGCGGCGGCCCAACCTCCCCCGGCAAGGATCACTGCCGCGATCAAGCCGGAAACCACCCGCTTTTTCTGCAACCCTTTTACACCCCCTTTCCCGATTCTTCCCGCAAAATCTTGCTCAGCATTTTTTCCAAAATGGTTGCAATGTGATCCACGTCCGGCATTTCCTCTGTCAACAGAGATTGGATCACCACTTGATGAATTGCCCCCACCATGGCATTCGAGATAATCCATTTTTCCTGTTCTGTTTTCAGCATCATCAGTTCCCTTTGGAAAATACCGGCAAAAAACAGCATCATCTCTTCGCGCTTTTCCTGCAATTCCGGGACAAATCCGATGGTGTCAATCAAAAGCAGCTTGGCCAGTTCCTGATAGGTCTGACACATCCCGATATATTCCCGGATCGCCTGATAGGTCCGTTTTGCCGTTGTCGGGGGATAATCGCGCAAAATTTTTTCCACGCGCCGGACCACCGCATTGGAAACCAGGTCGAAAAGATGGTTCAACACCGCTTTTTTATTGGGGTAATGCTTGTAAAAGGTGGATTTGGATGCATGGGCCAATGCGACAATGTCACTCACCGTCGTGGCCACATACCCCCGGTTCGAAAACGCTTTCGCTGCGGCCGACAAAATCCGCGCCTGCTGCTCATTGAGACACACTTCCGTTTGAAAAAAATGGTCGATCGGCGATAATTCCTGCCCTTTGATTTCCGCCAAACGCTCCCCCCTCCAAAACAGTACGTCGTCGTACTATTTAGATATATTATAATATAAAG
>NZ_JACETT010000059.1:0-85474 GCF_013912365.1 Thermoactinomyces intermedius | reverse complement strand
TGTTTATACAGATAAAAAACAGATATAAATGGATAACAATATTATTTTTTCAATAACACAGTATAAATATACAAAAATACGATATAAATAATCAATAGGAAAATATAACAAAAATAAGGTATAGTAGTATTAAACCACTTTCATCCAAAAGGGGACTATACAAACATGATCAAGCGGACCATCAAAAAAGAAGTACTTGACAGCAAACATCTCGATGAAACAAAAGAAATCCTGATTTTTCTTCCCGAAGAAGAACCATCATCCGTCCGGAACTATCCGCTGGTCCTCCTTCATGACGGGCCTGATTACTTCAACTTGGGACGTGTGGTGACTCAGGCCACCCAAATGATTGCAAACGGGGAGCTGAAGCCCTTTGCCATGGCAGCCATTCCGGTGGACAAAAAGAAACGGACATCGCAATACTCCCCTGTTGGAAAACAACAATCCGGACATATCCGAATGGTGATGGAAGAACTCCTTCCATTGCTTCGTGATAAATATCCCGTCTCCCGTGAAAAAGAGAAGCTGGTGATCGGCGGTTCATCACTGGGTGGAACGGTTTCTTTGCACATTGCCTTGCAACATCCGGAGCAGGTGGTCAATGTCTTTACCCAGTCGGGAGCCTTTTTGGAAGAAACCTGTGAAGAAATCCTGCGGCAAGACACGCTTTCCCATCTGCGCATCTATCAATCGGTCGGAACCTCTGAAACGAAAGTTCCCACCCATATGGGGGATCTGGACCTCTTGGCCCGCAACCGGGAAGTCCACCGTTATTTAAAAGAAAAGGAAGCCCGGGTGCAATATGCAGAAAAAGACGGAGATCACACCTGGGGCTTCTGGCAACGGGATCTCCCGGATGTCTTGAAAACCTTTTTTTCGTCCTGAATCATAAAAACAGCCATCCGTGCGCCCCACAGATGGCTGTTTTTTTACCAGATGCTTCCATTCCTTTTCGCCGGCTTGCTTCAAACACTGCTTCCGCAACTACTGCCACTGCAACTGCTTCCGCCGTCACTTCCTCCCGAAGAGTCACTGCCAGAGCCGCTTCCCGCGTCATTCCCCGAATCCGGTCCTGTGTCGCCACCTCCGACGTCTTCCCAAAAATATTCCGTGCCGGAAGATTTGTGATCATTGCCTGTCCGTTTTTTGGCGTAAACCACGGAACCATGATCGTCTTCCAGTGATTTTTTACAGAGCTCGTGGTATTTTTCATGGAATGCATCGGCATGGTATAACGAAAGGAAAATCGCGCCATGGACCGGATCGCCTTCTTTGAACGGACCGGAATCTTTTTTGAAATGGCGGCGGAATTCTTTGATGGAGGTTCCCTGATTCACCACATGCTTTTCGACTTCTTCCAATTTTCGTTTCAAAAGCCGGATCATGTTATCCATGACACGGGCTGCCGGTTCCAAATTTTTCACGGTGTGCGGATTAAAGTATCGATCCTTTAATTCCAAATCCGAGCAGTGCTTAATGTCATCCAAAAGCGCTTTGGAAAGCGGTTGCCGGAAAAAATCCCCCCAAGTGTGGCGGCTGTACGGGGTCGGACGAAACAAAAGCAAATAGATTAAATCAAAAAAACTTTTCTCACTTTCACTCACCGTTTGCCCCGGCACATTGGGCTCATGATGCAAAGTCGTGCCCAGGAAACGGTTGGAAAACTTTTCGTATTCCCTGGTAAACATCAGCATTTCATGCCAAATCTCATCGACTTCATGACTGTACATCGGCACTTTTTTCAGGATGGCTGTCATAATTAAATATCGTTTCCACTCAAAAAAACGGTTTTCCCATTCGGTCAAACTGATTTTATATTCACGGATCACACGTTCTTTGACCCGTTCCACATAACTTTCTTGAAATGAATGTTCCAAATGTTGCACCAGTGCTTGAACATCCTCCTGCAGCTGCGGCCGGGGCTGAACCCCCAGATCTCCAAGCACATAACTCTTTTTATGGTTTACTTTTTTCGCCGAGCGGTACAAGACATTCACAATGATCGATGTGATGATAAACAAAGCCACCAAAAAAAAGGCGATCAATTCCATTCCTTCACCATCCTTTCCCTTTTATTTTAATGAAAAAAAACCCTGCCGCCTATGTACCTATAAAAAAACTCCCCTATCTTTCACACAGGGGAGACTTTGTAAATTTAATCCACGAAACGGTCATAAGCATCCGTCAGGTTCTTGGCAATTTCCTCCAGCGGGACGTTTTCAATATCGTGGCGATGCACCATGTGCACCAGCTTCCCGTCTTTCAACAAGGCAAAAGATGGCGAAGACGGGGGCATTCCTTCAAAATATGAACGGGCCCGTTCCGTGGCTTCCCGGTCTTGTCCGGCAAAAACGGTATACAAGTGATCCGGGACTTTGTCATGTTTCAAGGAAAGAGCCACTGCCGGGCGGGCCAGGCCGGCTGCACAACCGCAAACCGAGTTCACCGCCACCAAGGTGGTTCCTTTCGCTCCTTCCCCCTGCAGGGCTTCATCCACTTCTTCCGGAGTCCGGAGCTCTTTGAAACCGACGCTGGTCAATTCATCACGCATATGTTGAACCATCTGCTGCATTTGCAGAATATAGAAGTTTTCACTCATTTTGAACCCTCCTCCCCCCTATTCTATCCCAATCGGAAAACGGAGAAAAGAAACATTTACCGGTTGTCCACTTTTTCGGGATACAGGTCATGCTGCGCCAAACGCTGTTCGGCGATTTTCTCCCACCGGGTTCCCGGCTTTCCGTAGTTCACATAAGGATCGATGCTGATCCCGCCTCTGGGTAAAAATTTCCCCCACACTTCGATATATTTGGGATCCAGTTTCTCAATCAAGTCCTTCATGATCGTGACAATGCAGTTTTCGTGAAAATCGCCGTGATTGCGGAAACTGAACAGATACAACTTCAGCGACTTGCTTTCCACCAGTTTTTGGTCCGGAACATAACTGAGATAAATGGTTGCAAAGTCCGGTTGGCCGGTAATCGGACATAAACTGGTGAACTCCGGGCAATTGAACTTCACAAAATAATCCGTCCCCGGATGACGGTTGTCAAACGTCTCCAACAAATCGGGGTTGTATTCGAAATGGTAAGTGGTTTCATTCCCCAACGCTTTCAGGGACAATTCCTCTTTCGACTTGTCGCTCATGACATTTCCTCCTGTTCATCCACACGTTCAAAACGGGCATAAGCTTCATTGGTTTCTTCGACTTCAACCCATTTGCACCGGGGTTGATTCGATTTTTGTCGGCACAAGCCTTCAATAATCCGGAAAAATACCTCCGCCACTTTCTCGGTGGACGGGGCCACTCCGGTTTGATCGGGATCAAACTCCGGAAAATCATTCAAATAGTGATGGTCATACTTTTTCTCGATAGCATGTTTCACTTGCCGGAAGTCAATCAACATATGCTTTTCGTCCAACTCAAACCCTTCCACACAAAAAGTGACTTTATAGTTGTGCCCGTGAATCCTTTCACATTTCCCGGCCCCCGGAATGCTGTGGGCGCAGGAAATCCAAAAGTGTTTCACCATCGTGTATTTGCCGCGCATGTTTATCACCTTAATTGTTCAGGGATTTTTTTATAAGCAATGGGATCCGTCACGTTATTCTCCTTAAACCCTTTCAGGCGGAGCAGGCAGCTGTCGCATTCCCCGCACGCTTCCTCTCCCCCCAGGTAACAGGAAGTGGTCAGTTCATAAGGAACGTTCAGCTCAAGCCCTCTTTTGATGGTTTCCGCTTTGCTCAAATGAATCAGCGGCGTCCGGATCTCAATTTTTTCGGATACGCCCATTTTGGTCGCCAAATTGACCGTTTCGCTGAAAGAACGGATAAATTCGGGGCGGCAATCGGGATAACCGCTGTAATCCACCGCACTCACCCCGGTATAAATCCGTCTGGCCCCGATCACTTCCGCATAAGCCGATGCCAGTGACAGGAAGATTAAATTGCGGGCAGGCACATACGTATCCGGAATATCTCCTTCCACTCCCCCGGTCCGCACTTCCATCGTCTGATCCGTCAGGGCGCTGCCGCCGATTTCGCCGAGGAAAGAAACGTTTACAATTTTATGCCGGTGGCCCACTCCGTAGTGTTGGGCGATTTTCTTGGCTTGCTCCACTTCCCTGCCATGGCGCTGGTTGTAATAAAAGGTGATCGGATACAGCGCAAAACCTTCTTCGCGGGCAATCCCCATGCATGTCGTGCTGTCCAATCCGCCGCTCAACACAATCACTGCTTTTTCTTCCACCCGTTATCCCTCCTGTCATACCCCTCGCAAGTCGGGGTCCCAAATCACTTTGTGCATCTGCAGGCTCAATTTCACCTGTGTCAATTGATGCTTCAAGATCAAATCCACCAGTTTTGCCGGTTCCATCGATTCCCACACCGGACTGAACAAGGGAATTCCTTTTTTCATCTTTGTTTGGACGACTTCTTTGGCCACCTTGAAGTCTTCTTCCCCGGCAATCACAAATTTGACCTCGTCGGCATCGTTCAAATAAGCGAAATTCTCTTCGATCATCCGCTTGTTTTCGCCGCTTCCCGGCAATTTATAATCCAAAATGAACCGGACTTTTTGTCTTGCCGCTTCATGGTTTTGCCTTAACTCCGCAAACGGCTTCAAATGGATCGCGCCGTTGGTTTCAATGTGAATGTCCTCGATATGGTCAATCTCGGCCAATGCTTCAATCAACCGTTCGGATTTATATCCATGCATCAACGGCTCACCGCCCGTCAGGCAAATGAACCGGTGCGGAAACTTTTTCACTTCCTTTACGATTTCGGAAACCCGCGCAAAATATTCCGGTTTGGAAGGGGCGTAGCTGTAAGGTGTATCACACCAGGTACAGCGCAGGTTGCAATTAAACAACCGTACAAACGTGGTGGGAAATCCGGCACGGGTCCCTTCCCCTTCAACGGTTTGAAAAATTTCCACCATCGGAAGTTTGGGATCTTTTACGGATCCGGAATCTGGTTGCAAAAGGGCACCTTCTCTCCTGCAAAAAATATAGACATCACAAAAATTATATTCTACTTTGTCATGCTATCAAAAGCAAACGTTTTCGGGCAAGCGATGCTTGGGTCAACCTTCTGCAACGTGCCACTCCACATCAGCTTTTTCCAGACATTCTTTCCAATGATCCGGCAAACGGTCCGTCACCAAAAGATCAACATCTTCCAAACGGCAGATTTGATAAAAAAACTGCTTTCCAAATTTTGTGTGATCGGCCAGCACGATCACTTGTTCCGAACAGGCAATCATCTGTTTGACAACCTGGCCTTCCTCTTCATCCTTGACAAAAATCCCGTCTTTGGTGATTCCCCCGCCGCCCATCAAACACTTGTTCACCCGGAACTCCTGCAAATGGCGGAGGGTCGCGGCTCCATGAATGTATCGGGAATGCGGGTCAAAAACCCCTCCCAACACATGCAGTTTGACCCCCTCTTTGCCGGACAGGATATCGGCAATGTCGATGGAATTGGTCACGACCACGACATTTTGTGCTTCAAGGGCTTGCGCGGCATATTGCACCGTTGTGGACGTGTCCATCAAAATATGGTCGCGGGGTTGGATGGTTGCGGCGGCCAGCCGCCCGATCTTTGCTTTGGCTTCGCTTTTCTGCCCCACGCGTTTTTTGTAACTGTCGACTTCTTTTTCAAGAACCGGCAAAATGGCCCCGCCCCGCGTTCGGATGATGGCATTTTGTTCACTCAATTTCACCAAATCCCTGCGTGCTGTGTCACGGGAAACCCCGAACATCCCGCAAATCTCCTGAACGCTGATCCGGTGATGTTTTTTTAAATGGCGCAAAATCATCATCATTCTTTCTTCCTGATACACCCCTCGTCCCTCCTTTCACCCGGTGATAAGCGATCATAAGTAATTATAAGACATAACACTCGACATCCGTGCCGATATTGCTTATAATTACTTAAAAAGAAGCTCACAGGATCAGCGGGAATGGAGCGTGACCTTCAGCGGGCGTGATCTTTTCCCGTTCTCTAAATTTTGTCAGCCCGAGAAACCTCGGGCTTTTTTTCTGCTCAATCCCCTATCATTTTCCCCATTTTTCCCGCCGCTTCCATCATATACGGGACGAATTGCTCCATCTTGTCCACATTCATCCGGGAAACCGGCCCCGACACGGCGAGCGCCGCCACCAATTTTTCCCGGCGGGAAAAGATCGGGACCGCCACCGCGGCTGTTCCGGCTTCCCTTTCTTCGATGCTCACCGCGTAACCGTCTTTCCGGATCTGTTTCAGTTGGTTCAGGTATTCAGACTTTTCCACATGGTCCGGCCATTCGGATTCGGCCAGCACTTTTTGCAACAGCGCCGGATCCGCGAATGCAACCAGAACTTTACTGGAAGCCCCGACAGTAAGCGGCATCCGGACCCCGACCGGAGCCACCCGGCGAATCGCCTGATTGCTCTCGACAGCCTGAATGCGGATCCGCTCGATGCCGTCATAAACATACAAGCTGACGGTCTCATCCAATTCATCCCGCAGCCGCTCCATTTCCGGCAAGAACAGCACGGCAGGATCCTTGGACCGGTTCAAATGGGCGGAAAGCTCCCAAATCCGGAAACCCAGCTGATATTTTTCGGTATCCGGGTCTCTTTTCACAAATCCTTTGCTCTCCAAGGTGGCCAGCAAACGAAACACCGTGCTTTTGTTCAATCCCGTGCGTTCGGCGATTTCCGTCATTCCCAGCCGGGTTTCATCCACAAAGCACAACAAAATATCCAGTGCACGCTCAGCTGCTCGGACTGTCGATTTTTTTTCTCCACTCAAAATCAAGTCTCTCCCCCGTGTTTCACTCTGTGAAACTCATTTTTCAAATATTATACTCCTCTCTTTTCCATTAGAAAACGGAAATTTTGACAGAAAACAAAGAGATCGGCCCTTCTATGTGATTTTGCAAAAGAACAACCGTCTGACTTGTCCGTTTTTTTGCATTTTTTATAAAGAGTCTATACAAGTTTAAAAAAACATTGTATAATGAAGACGAATTTAGAACTTAGTTTCATCTGGTGAAACAAGACGTTTCCCTCAGCGAGTCTTATTCCTTGCACTTTTCACGCGTCTCATTCAGCCACCGCTGATATGAAAGCTTTTACATCTTTCTTCAAAGGAGGTTTTCCCATGGCAAAGGACTTGTACAATGTGCGCTCCACATTAAAAGTGGGCGATAAAGAGTATGTTTACTACCGTCTGGACAGTTTGGAAGAACAAGGGATCGGAGAAATTTCCCGGTTGCCTTTCTCCATCAAAGTGTTGTTGGAAGCCGCCCTTCGCCAATATGACGGAAAATCGGTCACCCGGGAGCATATTGAGCAGTTGGCTTCCTGGACCCAAAACAAGGATAAAAAGGAAATCGGTTTTAAACCGGCCCGCATCGTTTTGCAAGACTTTACCGGTGTGCCGGCCGTCGTGGACCTGGCGGCATTGCGTTCGGCCATGAGCCGGGTGGGCGGCGATCCGGAACGGATTAACCCGTTGATTCCGGTTGACCTGGTGATCGACCATTCAGTGATGGTGGATCGCGCCGGAACCGAAGATGCACTGCAATACAACATGGATCTGGAATTCAAACGGAATGAAGAACGCTACCGCCTGCTTCGCTGGGCTGCTGAATCCCTTGACAATTTCCAAGCGGTTCCGCCTGCAACCGGAATTGTCCACCAAGTGAACCTGGAATACTTGGCCCGCGTCGCACAAACCCGTGAAGAAAACGGCGAAACCGTGGTATTCCCGGATTCCCTCGTCGGAACCGACTCCCACACCACCATGATTAACGGACTGGGCGTTGTCGGTTGGGGAGTTGGCGGAATCGAGGCGGAAGCTTGCATGTTGGGGCAACCGTTATACTTCATCACCCCGGAAGTCATCGGATTCAAATTGACGGGACAACTTCCGGAAGGGGCAACCGCCACCGACCTTGCGCTCACGGTCACGGAAATGCTCAGGAAAAAAGGCGTCGTCGGCAAATTCGTCGAATTCTACGGCCCCGGCTTATCCAACCTGAACCTTGCGGACCGGGCCACAGTGGCAAACATGGCGCCGGAATACGGTGCAACGGTCGGTTTCTTCCCGGTTGACGAAGAATCCTTGAACTACCTCCGCACCACCGGCCGGGACGAAAGCCTGATTCAACTGGTGAAAGCATATTATCAGGCACAAGGCTTGTTCCGGACCGATGACACCCCGGATCCGGTCTTCACGGACACCATTGAACTGGATCTCAGCACCGTGGTTCCAAGCCTGTCCGGACCGAGACGCCCGCAAGACCGCATCGAACTGAACAAGATGAAAGAAGCTTGGAACGAAACCTTGCGCAAGCCGATTGACGAAAGCGGCTTTGGCCTGACGGAAGAAGAAATCAGCAAATCCGTGCAAGTCACCCGCCAAAATGACCGGTTTGACCTGAAACACGGTTCCGTGGTGATTGCCGCCATCACCAGCTGCACCAACACGTCCAACCCGTCCGTCATGGTGGGAGCCGGCTTGGTGGCGAAAAAAGCCGTCGAAAAAGGATTGAGCGTACCGGCTTATGTCAAAAGCAGTTTGACCCCCGGTTCCAAAGTGGTCACCGAATACCTGGCCCAAGTCGGTCTGCTGGAACCGCTCGCCAAACTCGGCTTCACCGTTGCCGGTTACGGATGTGCCACTTGTATCGGTAACAGCGGACCCCTCGCGGACGATGTCAGCAAAGCCATTGAAGAAAACGATTTGACGGTGGCTTCCGTTCTGTCCGGAAACCGGAACTTTGAAGGACGCATCCATCCGCTGGTCAAAGCCAATTACCTGGCTTCCCCGCCGCTGGTAGTCGCTTATGCGCTTGCCGGAACCGTCAATATCGATTTTGAAACCGAACCGATCGGCCACGGCAAAGACGGCCAACCCGTCTATCTCAAAGATATCTGGCCGACTTCCCAGGAAATCAGCCGGGTCATGAGCGAAGCGATCAACGCGGAACAATTCCGCAAACAATACAGCCGGGTGTTTGATGCCAACGAACGCTGGAATCAATTGCCGACTCCCAAAGGCGTTCTCTACGATTGGGATGAAAACTCCACCTACATTCAAGAACCGCCGTTCTTCGTGGATATGTCGGTGGAAGCGGAAGAAATCGCTCCCATTCAAAACGCCCGTGTTCTCGCTCTGTTGGGAGATTCTGTCACCACGGACCATATTTCGCCGGCCGGAAGCATTGCCCCCAACAGTCCGGCAGGGAAATATCTCCAAGAACATGGCGTCAAAGTCAAAGACTTCAACTCGTATGGTTCCAGACGCGGGAACGACCGGGTCATGACACGCGGAACCTTTGCCAACATCCGGATCCGGAACCAAATGGTACCCGGTTCTGAAGGCGGAGTAACCGAACATGTACCGAGCGGGCAAGTCATGTCCATTTATGATGCGGCCATGAAATACAAAGAAGAAAACACGCCGCTTGTCGTGATTGCCGGAAAAGAATACGGCACGGGAAGCTCCCGTGACTGGGCGGCAAAAGGAACCAACCTGCTCGGGGTAAAAGCGGTCATCGCCGAAAGCTTCGAACGGATTCACCGCAGCAACCTGGTCGGCATGGGCGTATTGCCGCTCCAATTCAAAGAAGGACAAAGTTGGAAAAAATTGAACCTGACCGGAAAAGAAACCATTGACATCCTCGGCTTGAATGATGACATTCAACCGGGACAAAGCCTGACGGTCCGCGCCACCAAACCGGACGGCGAAACCACGGAATTTGAAGTCACCGTCCGCCTCGACAGCGTTGTGGATGTGGAATACTACAAAAACGGCGGCATCCTGCAAACGGTTCTGCGCCAAATCTTAAAAGACACCCAAAAAGCTGAATAACCGGAAACAAAAAACCTCCCGGGGACTTTCCCGGGGGGATTTTTTTTGGACAGACGGCGGGTAGATCCAACGACAGACTCAATCTTTGGCTTCCATCCACATCCCTTTGACAATGGCCGATTTGATGATCCAGCGGTCCTGATCCCGGATGCAAGGAAATCGAATATCCTGTTCGCGATGGTACAAATAAAGATGGCGGTCGGTCTCCAGGATCACCTGGCTCTCCCGAATCATCCGGTCAATCTCATGCCCGGAGATTTTTCGGTTCAAACGTTCTTCCAGCCGCTTCCGCAAATGATAGGAAAAATGGTAAGAACGCGTTTCAAAGATGTTCCCTCCCTTGGCTGCTTAATTCCTTCAAAAAATGGTAAACCAAGTCCCTTTGAAACTGCGGAAGCGTTCTCATCATTGCCTTTGTAAATTGATAAACCCCCATTTCCCGGACCATATCCTTGATGATGGTTTTGGACTCTTCCGACACGACGCCGAATTCTTTGGAAAGGTCTTGAATGATTTGATCCACTTCGTCTTGCGGAACCTCTTTCTTGGGGAGTTCATTTTTGACATTTTCCAATAATCGAAAAGGATTGTCTCTTTTATCCATATGCATCAGACTGAACTCCACTTTATGGTCTTCTTTCACTTGCCTCACCTCGGCATCGATCACCTGGTTGACTTCCACGGTCACCCCGTCGGGAATTTGGGAGATATGGATCAATCCCGAAGCCATGTGTTCATCCTTGGTCACGACAAAGGCGCCGTAATCCATGATCCGGGTGATGCGAACCTTGACTATATCACCAACCGCATAAGGCAGCGGAGCTTTCCTGTCACTATGTAGGAACTTGTCGATCCGTTCATCAATGCTCATTTCCGCTTTCCTCCCCCTGAGAAACGATTTTCATTCCATTATAAATACAGAGATAAAAAAAGGGCAAAGTGATTTCATGATCCACGCTCTTCACACCCTCGCCCTCGTTTCATCGATACAATATATTCTCTCTCTTCACCGAACGTCATTAAAATTAAAAATGATGTTCTTTCCTAAGATAAGAAAAGGCTTGCATCGCTTCGTACCAAGCCCGTACCGTGCCCTCCGGGATCCCGGATGTCAAAATCTTTCGACTCCCCAAGCGCCTGCAAGCTCCCGATTCCAGCAACATCAAATCATTTGCGCATTCGGCCAAGTCCATGTCGGTGGTCGTCGCAAACAAGGTGATGAGCCCTCTTTGGCGTTTTTTCAGCTCATGCATCAACAAATAACGTCCCCATGGATCCAACCCTTCCGTCGGCTCATCCATGATCCAGACCGGGGCGGGTGCAATCAAGCTACGGGCCAACAAAAACCTTTTCAAAACCGCTCCGGAAAGTTTGTACAAAGGCATTTTCCGGAAACCGGCCAATCCCCATTTTGCAATGATTTCCGCAATGGTTTTCCTGGGATTTGGAACGCGCATCAACTGCGCATGCATGAAGAGTGAAGATTCGACGGTGGTATCCTGGTTCAACCGTTGAACATGAGGAGTGTAGTGAATCAGCGACTTGAGAAAGGAAAGATCTGAAAGACCGGAATGCAACATTTTCCCTTTCGACCAGACGTGCGGCTGTTTTGTATGGGAGAAAAAAACAATCCTGCCGTCATCCGGAACCATTTTCAGGGCGGTCAGCTTCAGCAACGTGGTTTTTCCCGAACCCGCCGGGCCCAACAAGGCCGTCACTCCTTCCCGGACCGAAGCGGAAAAATCAATGAGCCCCGTCATCCTCGTGCGTGAAATCTGCGCCTTTTGTCCAAATACTTTCCGCACATGATGCCACTCTATTCTCAATTTTCATGCACCCTTTCTCCAAGCTCTCTCAGGTACAAAAAACAAGATCATTTTCACAACTTTTCACAATCAACCAAACATGGAAAATATCCCCTTCTCCGGGGTTTGTTTATTTTAAGTATAACGGACAAAAAATATCCTGTCTAAAATGAGGATTATGAATATATTGCAAAATCGTGACAAAAAACCTTTATAAATCACAGATTTCGACAGTATGGGGATTCCGCCAGTTTTCCTTCTCCTCTCATATAAATTTATTCTTTTGTGATTGACCTCCCGTAAAATCTGTGATAGCTTGAAAAAGAAAGCAACTAAATAGGGTCAAAAAACGGGAGCTTGGAGTCAGCCAGGCTGAGAGGGCGGAGAACTCTGCCGCCGACCGTGTACCTGATCTGGGTAATGCCAGCGTAGGGAAGATGACGGGACTCGTGTGTCCCCTCATCGTTTTGATTTCTTACCCGATCCATACGCATCAGGTGTATGGTTTTTTTGTGTCGTATTCGCCCTTCGTCCGTTTTGGCCATTGGTTGCAATCACCAAAGGAGGGCAATATTGATGGAACGTTATTTTTATCCGAACAGCAAAAAAGTTTATGTCAAAGGGTCCAGACCCGATCTCCGCGTTCCCATGCGGGAAATTTCCCTTTCCCCCACCACTGACTGGCGCGGAACCCGTGCCAATGAACCTCTCCGCATCTATGACACAAGCGGGCCTTACACCGATCCGGAAGCATCCATTGATTTAAGACGAGGATTGCCAAAATTGCGAAGAAACTGGATTTTGGAACGGGGCGACGTGGAAGAAACCAAAGGCCGCCCGGTCCAGCCCGTCGACAATGGATACCGCTCGGAGGAAAAGGCAACGCTTGAATCATTTCCTCATCCCAACAAACACCCGTTAAAAGCAAAACCCGGAAAAATCGTCACCCAGATGCATTATGCCAAAAAGGGGATCATCACGCCGGAAATGGAGTTTGTCGCCATTCGCGAGCAGTTGGATCCTGAATTTGTGCGGCAGGAAGTCGCCAGCGGCCGGGCCATCATCCCCGCCAATATCAATCATCCGGAATCGGAACCGATGATCATCGGCAAAAACTTCCATGTCAAAATCAACGCCAACATCGGGAATTCCGCCGTTTCCTCCTCCATTGAGGAAGAAGTGGAAAAAATGACCTGGGCCACCTTATGGGGAGCCGATACCATCATGGATTTATCGACCGGAAAAAACATTCACAACACCCGGGAATGGATCATCCGCAATTCACCGGTCCCGGTTGGAACCGTTCCCATTTACCAAGCGCTCGAAAAGGTCAACGGGGTTCCGGAAGACTTGACATGGGAAATTTACCGTGACACCTTGATCGAACAAGCCGAACAAGGGGTGGATTACTTTACCATCCATGCCGGCGTGCGGCTCCATTACATCCCGCTCACTGCGGAACGCACCACCGGGATTGTTTCACGCGGCGGTTCCATCATGGCCGCATGGTGTCTGGCCCATCATGAGGAAAACTTTTTATACACACACTTTCGCGAGATCTGCGAAATTCTGCAAGCTTATGACATTTGCGTTTCGCTCGGCGACGGCTTGCGTCCGGGATCAATTGCCGATGCCAATGACAAAGCCCAATTCGCCGAACTGGAAACGTTGGCGGAACTGACCCAAATCGCATGGGAACACGATGTGCAGGTGATGATTGAAGGTCCGGGACATATCCCGATGCATAAAATCAAAGAAAACGTGGATATTCAGCAAAAACTGTGTCAGGAAGCTCCTTTCTACACCCTGGGACCGCTGACCACCGATATCGCCCCCGGCTATGACCACATCACGTCTGCCATCGGTGCGGCGATGATCGGTTGGTACGGCACCGCCATGCTTTGCTATGTGACGCCGAAAGAACATCTGGGGCTCCCCAACAAACAAGACGTAAAAGAAGGCGTCATCGCATATAAAATCGCCGCCCATGCCGCCGATTTGGCCAAAGGGCATCCGGGAGCACAAAAACGGGATGATGCATTGTCCAAAGCCCGCTTCGAATTCCGGTGGGTGGATCAGTTCAACTTGTCCCTGGATCCAGTCCGGGCAAGAGAATTCCATGATGAAACCTTACCGGCCGAACCGGCAAAAACCGCCCACTTCTGTTCGATGTGCGGCCCCAAATTTTGCAGCATGAAAATCACGCAGGATATCCGGGAATATGCGGACAAACAAGGATTGACCCTGGAAGAGGCCGCCAAAAAAGGGATGAAAGAAAAAGCCCGGGAATTTAAGAAAAAAGGCTCTTCCCTCTATCAATGATCCCGGTCAGAGGGAAACAAGGCCCACCGGTTCATACATCGGCTGCCGCCCCAATTTCGTCTCGTAGCACGCTATTTGCCGGACCTGCCATTCAATATTTTGGAAGTTGGAGCTCATTTCGGGCGTCAGCGTAAAGTTTGGCTGCCGGCATTTGCGGGCAATCGTGACATGGGGGCGGTATGCCCGTTTTTCACCCGGAAAACCGAGCGGTTCCATCGTCCGGGCCACTTGTTTTTGCAAGCGGGACAAAGGGTCCAGATCCCCCGAAACACCGGCCCACAAAACGCGCGGCTGATGTTCCCTGCCAAATGTTCCGAGACCGGACAGTTTTAACGAAAACGGCTCCGTTCCTTGAACGCAGCGGGGCAAGGCGCTTAGAATTTTGTCTTTTTTCTCCGGGTTGACATCGCCCAAAAATTGAAGCGTAATATGGTAATCCTCTTCATAGACCCAGCGGGAAAAATCGCATTGTTGCTTCAACATGTCACTTCCCCGCGCCAAATACCGTTTTACTTCCGACGGCAATTTCACGGCAATGAACAAACGGGATTCGTCTGTCATCTCCGATCCGACCTCCATTCCATGATGAAAAGGCTCAGCGGTGGTCATCGCCGAGCCTTTTTTGCATATGGATTTATTGGTTCAATGCTTTTTTCGCAGCAAGAATCGGCGCTTCATAATCCGGATGATTGGTTGCTTCCGGTACGTATTGCACATAGACGATCTGATCATTTTGATCCACCACAAACACGGCCCGGGCCAACAAACGCATTTCTTTAATGGCGACACCGTAAGCCATTCCGAACGACAAATCGCGGTGATCGGAAAGAGTTTGCACGTTTTCCACACCGGCCGCCCCGCACCAGCGTTTTTGGGCGAACGGCAGATCCACACTGACGGTCAGTACTTTCACCCCGTCAATGTCGCCTGCTTCTTCGTTGAAACGGCGGGTTTGCGCATCACAAACTCCTGTATCCAGAGACGGAACCACACTGATAATCCGGACAAACCCTTTGCTGTCCGCCAGTGTGACTTCGGACAAATCATTTGCCAACACTTTAAAATCCGGCGCTTGATCCCCGACTTTCAACTCCGGGCCAAGCAAAGTGACCGGGTTTCCTTTAAATGTTACAGCACCTTTTCGTTCGATGGCCATGAGCATTTCCTCCTTTAAAAAGTCATCTTCTTTATCTTAACACTGTTTGAAAACAAAAAAAATAAACATCCCCCGCCACAAATAAAAGAGCCTCTGTTTCTCTGCAAGAAAAGGCCGTTTTTTCAAAAAACGGGGTTTTTATTCTTCGGATGAACCCGACTTCCTTCTTAACACCCCGGATAAGAAGGAAAGCATGGTGTGGGTTGCCGTTTTGACCGACACCGATCCCACATCCCGCATGGGATCGAGACAAACAATGTCCAATGCCTTGACTTTCGGTTCTTTTCCCAGCCGGAACATCGCCTCAAACAATTCCCGGGAATACAAACCGCCGGGATGGGATCCGGGAGAACCCGGCAAAAATGAAAGATCCAGCACATCCATATCCACAGTCACATAGATGAAATCGACCGATGCATTCAATTTGGACAGCGCTTCTTCAAAGACCGCGGCAAATCCTTTTTTCCAGATTTGATGCATGGTATAAAAAGTGATTCCCTGCTCCCCGGCATATTGGCGGTAGATCCGGGAATTGGCAAAGCCGTGGATGCCGATCTGGACAATTTCTGTTCCTTCCAGGGTGCCGGACTCCAACAGCCCGCGAACCGGTGTCCCGTTGCTCGGCCCTCCGCTTTCCAAGCTCCGCACGTCAAAATGCGTGTCAAACTGGAGCAAGCCGGTCTTGCCGGGCGGACAAGCTTTTTTCCACGCCTTGACTGAGGGGCACGTGACGGAATGGTCCCCTCCGATGATCACCGGCAAAAAGAAGTCCTGCTTTCGTGCCTTTTGATAAACTTCTTCCATTCCTTTTTCAATGTAATGATGGCAAAGCGGAATATCCGTCACATGCATGCGGACATCGCCCAGATCCCGCACCGTCAAGCAGGTTAAATCAACATCATGATCCACATCATAGGTGGAAAAGCTTTTCCAGCTTTGCCGGACGGCCCACGGTGTTTCGCTCGCTCCCGACGCACTGATGGAAGAACGGGACAACGGGACCCCGATCACTCCGACATCCATGGTTTCTTTCCCGTTCCACGGCCGGATCCACTCACTCACTTTCGGGTCATTGGGATCCGCCGTCTGAAAACGGTGGACAAAGGGGGGCGGATTCAAATAACGAAAGTTCATCCTTCCTTCCTCCCTAAACAACCCATTTTCCTTTTTTCATCACCCGTTCCACGTCATTGGATCCGTAATGATACGTCAAATGCAGATAATTGGGCACATCGAACACGACCAAATCCGCCTGCTTGCCAGGCTCCAGACTTCCGATCCGGTCCGCCCGGCCGATGGCATGGGCAGCATTGACGGTCACTGCCGTTATCACTTCCGCCGGTGTCATCTTCATGTGAAAACAAGCCAGATTCATCATCAAAAGCAAAGACTCGGTCGGGGAAGAGCCCGGATTGCAATCCGTCGACAAAGCCACCGGCACCCCGGCATCAATCATCTTTCGCCCGTCGGCAAAGGGAGCCATCAGGAAAAAAGCCGTTCCCGGAAGCAAGACCGCCACCACTTTCGCTTTGGCCAGTGCGCGGATTCCTTCATCAGACACTTTCAGCAAATGGTCCGCGGAAATAGCGCCGATGCGGGCAGCGAGTTCCGCCCCTCCCGTCGGTTCGAGTTCGTCCGCATGAATCTTCGGGATCAGGCCGGCTGCTTTGGCCGCCCGGAGAATGGTTTCAGACTGTTCGACGGAAAAGACGCCTCTTTCGCAAAAAACATCGCAAAATTCAGCCAAACGTTCGGAAACCACCCGCGGAATCATCTCGTCCGTGATCAGTCTGACATACGCATCCGGTTGTTTTTGGTACTCCTTCGGAACCGCATGCGCTCCCATAAAAGTGGATACAACTTCCACCGGATGCTCCTCGTTCAATCGTTTGGTCACTCGGAGCTGTTTCAGTTCATGTTCCGGGGACAGCCCGTATCCGCTTTTTGCTTCGACAGTGGTCACCCCGTTCTTTAAAAACCGGTCCAGCCTCGCTTTGGCTTGCTCCACCAATTCATCGATCCCCGCTGCCCGTGTTCTTTGGGTGGTTGACAGAATCCCGCCGCCTGCCTCCAAAATCTCCAAATAGGTTTTTCCGTTCAGGCGCATGTTCAGCTCATCTTCGCGGGAACCGGCATACACCAAATGGGTGTGCGGATCAATGAGCCCCGGCATGATGACTTTTCCCGTTGCATCCATATGGTTCACCTTCTCCCATGAACCCCAGCGTTTCCGCGCTTCGCTCTCCACTTCTTTGCGGGTCCCGACGGCAATGATGGTGTCTTTTTCAACCGCCACCGCCCCGTCTTCGATGATGCCCAGGTCATTCATTTCTTTCCCGGTTTTCGGGCGTCCCGCCCCTTGCAACGTGAGCAATTGGTTTGCTCCGGTAATCAGCCACTTCTCCATGTGCCTCACTCCAACATCGGAATCTGAATCCCATGCTTTTTCGCCGTTTCAACCGCTTTTTCATAACCGGCGTCCACATGGCGCACGATCCCCATACCCGGATCAGAAGTCAATACCCGTTCCAAGCGCCTCGCCGCTTCTTGGCTGCCGTCTGCCACCACCACCATGCCCGCGTGGATGGAATAGCCCATCCCGACACCGCCTCCATGATGGACAGACACCCAGCTTGCCCCGTTGACCGCATTGATCAATGCATTTAGCAACGGCCAATCCGCAATGGCATCACTGCCATCTTTCATCGCTTCGGTTTCGCGGTTGGGAGAGGACACCGAACCGCAGTCCAAATGATCCCGTCCGATGACAACCGGCGCCTTCAGTTCCCCCGATGCCACCATTTCATTGATGATTCGCCCGAATCGCGCTCTTTCGCCGTAACCCAGCCAGCAAATGCGGGCCGGCAAGCCTTGAAATTGCACCTTTTTGCGGGCCAAATCAATCCAGCGCACCAAAGTGGGCTGGTCCTTGAATTCCCGTTTGATCACTTCATCCGTTTTATAAATGTCTTCCGGGTCGCCGGACAAGGCCACCCAGCGAAACGGGCCTTTTCCTTCACAAAACAGAGGCCGGATAAAAGCCGGGATGAATCCGGGGATGGAAAACGCTTCTTTCACTCCTTCATCGTAAGCGGCCTGCCGGATGTTGTTTCCGTAGTCAAAGGCAACCGCCCCCCGTTCTTTCATCGCCAACATCGCCTTGACGTGTCCGGCGATGCTCGCCTTGGCCCTTTGGATATATTGCTTTGGATCGGTCTTGCGAAGCTGCTCGCATTCCTCCAAAGCCATCCCGGCGGGGTAATACCCGTTCAACAGGTCATGAGCCGAGGTTTGGTCGGTCACCAAATCCGGGATAAACCCCCGTCTCACCATTTCAGGGAGGCATTCGGCCGCATTTCCCATGAGTCCGATGGACAACGGTTCCCCTTTTTGTCTGGCCGCTTCCGCCATGCGAATCGCTTCATCCAGACTGTCCGTTTCCCTGTCGAGATAACCCGTTTGAATTCTCCGCCGGATTCGGGAAGGATCGCATTCGACCGCAATGATCACCCCTTCGTTCATGGTGACGGCAAGCGGTTGCGCGCCTCCCATTCCGCCCAACCCGGCAGTGACCGTGATCGTTCCTTTTAAACTGCCGCCGAAGTGTCTCCTTGCGGCTTCGGCAAACGTTTCATACGTCCCTTGCAAAATCCCCTGGGTTCCGATGTAAATCCAGCTTCCTGCCGTCATTTGCCCGTACATGATCAAGCCTTTTTGTTCCAGATTGCGGAATGTCTCCCAATCAGCCCAGGCCGGAACCAGATTGGAATTGGCCAGCAAGACCCGTGGCGCATCCGGGTGTGACTTGAAAACCGCCACCGGCTTTCCGGATTGAATCAGTAACGTTTCGTCATTTTCCAACGCCTTCAGCGAACACAGGATCGCATCAAAACACTCCCAATTCCGGGCGGCCTTCCCCATTCCTCCGTACACCACCAGCTCTTCGGGACGCTCTGCCACATCCGGATCCAAGTTATTCATCAACATCCGGTAAGCGGCTTCTTGAACCCATCCCTTGGTTCTTAAATCCGTTCCCCGCGGAGCGCGGATCTCTTGCCTCTTTCCATTCACCACGGACGGCTCCTTTCGAAATATTCTTTAAAAACACAATTTTATTTATATTTTACTTTCACCTTATCATGCTTGAAAACCGGGGAGCAAGCCATTCCGTTATCGAGTTAGCTCAGCGCAGAAAACGGACCGAAAGCCCTCTGCCTTTCCTTTCATGTCTTACGGATTTTTGCTATATTGATGAAGAATGCATTTCAAGGAGTGAATATCCATTGAGTATGGTGATTTCCGATTTGGCGGCCGGGAAACTGCACTGGCTGCTTTACCAGGAACAGCAGTCGGAAAACCGTCCGTTGGGAGTGAAAATTGTTTCCCTCACATCCGGGTGCAACAGCCCGGTGTATGCCCTCGAGATCACGGAAACGGATCCGGCCTGTGAGCAAGAAAACATTAAAGGCATCCCGTTTATGTGGCAAGCCGGCGAAAAGGAATGGATCCAAGGCTTGAAAATCGATTATGATCTGGTCCGCAGAAAATTTTCTTTGACCCATCAACATCCGCCACGCATGCCCGACTGCCCGATTGCATGAAATAATACAGAGACACCAAAAACAACGGAGAGGGGAATCATGCTGACAAGCAAATGGTTTTGGTTCGGATGGCTGTCCGCCCTTTTTTTCTGCGGGGTGTTTGTCTTCATTCACCTGTGGCAATGGGTTTCCCGCTTTGACCATAAAGATCCGCCGGAAGAACATGCAGAAGTCGGAATCGTGTTGGGAGCGGCATTATGGAATCAACAGCCGAGCCCGGCCCTGAGGGAGCGTTTGGAGCTGGCTTTGCAATTGTACCGGCAAGGGAGAGTGGATTATCTCATTTTATCCGGGGGATTGGGCAACAACGGGATCACAGAAGCGGAAGGTATGAAAAACTACCTGGTGGAACGCGGGGTTTCCCCCGCCCATCTTCTTCTGGAAGACCGTTCCTCCAACACCCGGGAAAACCTGCTGTATTCAGCGCAAATCATCAAGCGGAAGGGGTTTGAGAAGATCACCGTCATCACCCATGACTATCACATGGTACGGGCTTTGAATTATGCCCGGCAAGCCGGTCTCAAAGTGACGGCTTCGCCCGTTCATTCCAAGGTATTATTCCTTCCGTACCACAAAGCGCGCGAATGTCTGGCCTTGATCAAGCAACAAGTATTTAAACACTGACGGAACCCCTAATGATCCGGATTTCCCATCCTGGCCACTTCCTTTCTTAACACCGGATCCGTCAGTTCGATCACGATCCGCTCCGGAGTGGCATCCGGAAGGGCATTTCCGTTTAAAAAGGCGATCATCTTTTTCACATCCCGTTTTAACCGGTCCAAGTGAATTCCCATCCACTCTTTCTCCGGATAAAGCGACAGCTTTTCCAAAGCACCGGAAAGCAATTTTAAAGCTCCGTTCCGGTTGTCGTTTTGCAAATGATACAATCCGACAGCCACTTGGAGCAACCCTTGGTAATAGGGTTCCCTGCCCTCTTCTAGCCACAGCTCTTCCAACACATCGTGGCATACATAGTAGTCACAGACGGTGTTAAAATAATGAAAAAAAGCAATATATAAAGGGGAATAAGGCTCCACGGATTTCACTCCTTTAAAAAACGGCAGAGAGGATGGAGCAAATTTGAATTCTGGCACGCCCAGCAAGGAAAACCTGGAACAACTTGTCGAGGAAATCAAAAGCAACCTGAGATTGGTCAATGCATCCATCATCAGACCGGAAGATTTCGATTTGGATCAATATGAGGATTTGTTGGAAATCCACCGGCTGATCCAAAAAAAAGAAGGTCGGCTGACAATGATGGAAATCGAAGGGATTCTGGAGGAGTTAAGGGAACTCCGGGCAAACGCAAAATGAAGGCAGGGCTTTCCCCCTGCCTTGTTTTTATGTAAATACTTTGGCCAATGGTTCGGGCAATGCAACCGATTTTCTTTTTTTCAGGTCGATCGTGACACTGGTCACTTCCGCATCCGCCACTTTCTCCCCTTGTTCATTATAAATTTCATGCTTGAGCACAAAACTGGTTCTCCCTTTCCGCACCGGCTCTGTGGATATCACCAACTTTTGCCCCAACAACGCTTCCTTCCGGTAGTTAATGTTGATATTGACGGTCACCGTTCCCACTCCCATCTTGGTAAACACATCAAACGGGAGTCCCATTTTGTTGTACCAATCTTCACGGCTCCATTCCATATACTCTAAATATTTCGCATTATTCACATGCCCCATGACATCGATTTCCGTCGGCCGCACTTCGATTTGAATGGAGGTTTTCATCTCTTTCTCCCCTTTTTGAGATCAAAATAACGATTTTTTCTTTGTCTGAAAGGCATTTTTCTTGATGTCGTCGATCATCTCCAAAATCTCCAGCCAATATTGGTGATCCTCAACCAACCCGAACTTCCGTGTAAGGTATTCATGATTCCAAACAAATGCACGCAACGTAAATGCGTTGATCACCACGGTCTGTCCCTGACAGGATTCATAAAAACTTTTGTACAAAATGGGTTTCATTTTCAGAAAAGCCGCCTCCATCAACTCATCCTGTGCGGCTCCGCCTTGCCGGACATAAATGCCCGGCCGGATCTTTTTCCACTCTTGCAAGATCCGCTTGTTTAAAAAGCTTTTCTGATATTGGACAAACGCTTTACGTTCCTCTTTCGTCACTTCCCCTTTGCTTCCCGCAATCTGATCCATGATATGGAAGATGGTGTTTAATTGGGGAGGTGACAAATTTTCCGGTTTTCGGTGCCTGACATAAATATTTTGGTGTTTGAGAGAAGGAATCAACTCACCCATTTTCACGGCAATGGTTCCGCGCCAGCCGTTGCAAACCTTCAGAAACAACCGAGCCCATCGATGATACCAATTCATCTGCTTCACCCTTAACCATGCATGAATTGCCAGACCAAAAAAGATTATTTTCAGAAATATTCCCTTCCCATTATAATACGAAAAGCTCCCAAGCAGTTTAAATCACGATTATTTTTAAATTTCCGTCAAATCTCACCAAAAAAATACCCCGTGAAAGAGTCACGGGGCACCGGATCCGAAAGTTTACCGGTTCACCATATGGATGGCATGGCCCAGAACGCCTTCGGCCGCTTCCATGATCGTTTCGGTCAAGGTCGGATGCGCATGAATCGTCAGAGAGAGATCTTCTGCGTTGGCACCCATTTCCACGGCAAAAACGGCTTCCCCGATCAATGTGGAGGCCTCCGGACCGACAATTTGAACGCCCAAAACCTGTTTGGTTTCGGAGTCGGCCACGATTTTGACAAAACCGTCGGCCTGATTCATCGACAAAGCGCGTCCGTTTGCTTGGAAAGCAAAGCGGCTGACCACCGGATCATAGCCTTGTGCTTTGGCTTCTTCTTCCGTCAGGCCGGTGTAAGCAATTTCCGGATCGGAGAAGACGACAAACGGCATGGCTTGATAGTCGATGACGCTGTTCATGCCGGCAATGACTTCTGCAGCCACTTTTCCTTCATAGCTGGCTTTGTGGGCCAACAGCGCGCCGCCGGCGCAATCCCCGATGGCATAGATGTGGTCCACATTGGTGCGGCATTGATTGTCGATTTTGATAAAGCCGCGCTCATCCAGTTCCACTTGGGCATATTCCAATCCCAATTCGTCGGTGTTCGGTTTCCGGCCGATCGCAACCAGGCAATAGTCTGCGGTATATGTTTTTTCTTCCCCGCCGACCGTGGCTTTGATTTCCACTTCTTCGCCTTTGTTTTCGCCGCCTTGAACCATGGCTTCCGTCACAACGTTGACGCCCAGTTGTTTCAAGCGGCGCATCACCATTTTCGTCAATGCCGGATCACTTCCGGGGAGAATGGATTCGGCTCCTTCCAAAATGGTGACTTCGGCACCCAGTTTTGCATAAGCGGTACCCAATTCCAGACCGATGTAACCGCCGCCCACGACCACCAAACGTCCGGGAACTTCTTGCAATTGCAGCGCTTCGGTGGAAGAGAGGATCCGTTTTCCGTCAAACCGGAGAATCGGCAGTTCAGCCGGGCGGGATCCCGTTGCAATAATCACATCGTTAAATTTATAAGTCTGGCTGGAATCGTCCGTGACAACGCGGACCGAATCGGTGCCGTTAAAATATGCTTCTCCGCTGATGATCTCCACTTTGTTTCCTTGCAACAGAGATTTCACACCGCCGGTCAACTTTTTCACAACGCCGTCTTTCCATTTCATAAGTTCCGGCATGTTCACTTTGACGTCCCCGGAAACTTCGATCCCCATCTGATCCGCTTCTTTGATGGACAGGAAACGTTCAGAGGCCGTGATCAAAGCTTTGGACGGAATACAACCGCGGTTCAAGCACACGCCACCCAAAGCATCTTTATCGACAATGGTCACTTTGCGGCCCAGTTGTGCAGCACGAATGGCTGCCACGTATCCTCCCGGACCGGCTCCGATCACCAGAACATCGACTTCTTGTGCAAGATCTCCCACTACCATATCAGCTCATCTCCATCATTAAGAGTTTTGGATTTTCCATCAACTGTTTGAACCGACGCATAAATTGTGCAGCCAAATCGCCATCCACCAAACGATGGTCAAAGCTCAAAGATGCAAACATTTGCGGGCGGATGACAATCTCTCCGTCACGAACCACCGGTTTTTCCTGGATGGTTCCAACGCCCAAGATGGCCACCTCCGGATAGTTGATGATCGGGGTGAAGAATTGCGCCCCGTATCCGCCGAGGTTGGAAATGGTAAAGGTGCTGCCTTTCAACTCGCTGGGATCCAGTTTCATTTCGCGTGCTTTGGTTGCTTTTTCGGTGATTTCCTGAGCGAGTTCGAAAAGCGATTTGCGATCGGCATCTTCAATGACCGGTACCATCAAACCATGGTCGGTCGCGGTGGCCAGACCGATGTTGTAGTATTTTTTGATGACAATCTCTTCTCTTTCTTCATCGATGGACGCGTTCAGTTCCGGGAACTCACGCAATGCAGCGATGGCCGCTTTGATCATGAACGGCAGGTAGGTCAATTTGATTCCGCGTTCTTGCGCCACTTCTTTTCCCCACTTGCGGATGGCCATCAATTCCGTTGCATCGATTTCGTCCATCAAGGTGACATGAGGAGCGGTGTGTTTGCTTTCCACCATGCGTTTGGCAATGGTGCGACGGATACCGCGAAGCGGAATGCGTTCTTCGTTTCCTCTGGTTTCCACCGGTGTTTTTGCCACGGTTTTCTCTTGAACCGGTTTCGTTTCCGGTTGGGCTGCCGCTTCAGCTTGCCCGCCTTCTGCAAAACGTCTGACATCTTCGGCCAAAATCCGGCCATGTTTTCCGGTGCCGGTTACTTGGGTGATGTCGACTCCCAGTTCACGTGCCAATTTGCGGACAGACGGCATCGCCGAAACATTCCGTTTGTTGCCTGTTTGCTCCGGAGCCGCTTTTTTCTCCTCTTTGGTTTCCTGAGCCGGTGCTGCCGCCTCTTCAGCCGCGCTTTCTTCTGCCGCCGCTTCTTCTTCGAAATCTCCTTCTGCATCGATGATGGCAATCACCGAGTCAACCAGCACCACATCCCCTTCTTTGACTTTGATCTCTTTGATCGTTCCCGTTACCGGGGAGGGGATTTCGACTACGGCTTTATCGGTTTGAACTTCGGCAAAAATGTCAAATTCCTGGATGGTGTCTCCTTCTTTGGCATGCAGTGCCACTATTTCGCCTTCATGAATTCCTTCGCCCACATCCGGCAGTTTAAATTGATATGCTGCCACGAAAATAGCCTCCTTTTCTGATTTCATGTTTAAGAAAGGACGCGGTGATGTCGAAACCACCGCATCCATCCGTTATGTGTCTTTCCGGCACTCTGTTTCACAATCAGAAGTCAAGCACTTCGTTAATTCCTTGCACCACGCGTTTGACATCCGGAATCCATTGGTCTTCAATCATCGGGAATGCGATGACGGTATCCGGAGGAGCAATCCGTTTGACGGGTGCTTCCAGTTTCAAGATGGCATGTTCATTGATTTGGGCAATCACTTCAGCCGCAATTCCGGAAGATCTTTGCGCTTCCTGTACCACCACGGCGCGTCCCGTTTTTTCCACCGATTGGATGATGGTTTCGGTATCCAGCGGGCTGAGCGTGCGAAGGTCGATCACTTCCACTTTGGCTCCGCGTTCTTTTTCCAATTGCTCTGCCGCTTTCAAGGATGTATGAACCATGGCACCGTACGTGATCACCGTGACATCGGAACCTTCCCGAACCACGTTGGCTTTGCCGATCGGAACGGTGTATTCCCCTTCCGGAACATCTGCTTTTTGCGAGAAGTAAAGTTTCAAGTGTTCCAGGAAGAATACCGGGTCATTGTCCCGGATGGCCGAAATCATCAACCCTTTGGCATCATACGGATTGGAAGGCATCACCACTTTCAATCCCGGTGTTTGGGTGAGCAATCCTTCCAACGGGTCCCCGTGAAGTTCCGGCGGTTTCACTCCTCCGCCAAGCGGTGCGCGGAACACGATCGGGGCATGGAAACGGCCGCCGGTCCGGTAACGCAAGCGGGGAGCTTGTACACAAATCGAATCCATGGCTTCAAAGATAAAACCGATAAATTGGATTTCAGCAACCGGACGGAATCCTTGGCTGGCAAGACCGACTGCCAAACCACCGATCCCCGATTCAGCGAGCGGCGTGTCAAAAACGCGGTCTTCCCCGAATTCTTTTTGCAATCCGTCACTGACACGGAACACACCGCCGTTTTTCCCCACGTCTTCCCCAAACAAGAGGACGTTCGGGTCCCGTTTCAACTCGACACGAAGTGCATCATTAATTGCTTTTACCATTGTCATTTGTGGCATGGCTTATTTCCCCTCCTTTGTATATTCCGCTTTTTGTCTTTCAAGGTTCGGAGGCGTGACTTCGAACATAGAGTCAATCAAACCAGGAATGGTCATTTTCTCATATTTGTCCGCTTTTTTAATCTCTTCGGATACGGTTTGTTTTGCTTCTTCAATCACTTGATTTTCGTCTTCTTCCGTCCACAAACCTTTGGATTGTAAGTATTTGCGGAAACGAACCAACGGTTCGATTTTTTCATATTGTCCCGGCTCATCTTCCGGACGGTAACGGGACGGATCGTCACCGGACATGGAGTGTGCTCCGAGACGGTAGTTAATGGCTTCGATCAAGGTCGGTCCTTCACCGTTGCGGGCACGATCGGCAGCATCTTTCACCACCCGGTACACGGCCAAAACGTCCATTCCGTCCACTTGCACGCTGCGAATACCCGCAGCCACCCCTTTTTGCGCGACGGATTTTGCCGCTGTTTGTTTGCGGAACGGTGTGGAGATGGCATAACCGTTATTTTGCACGACAAATACGGCAGGCAATTGATAAGCGCCGGCAAAGTTCATTGCTTCATAGAAATCCCCTTGGGAACTTCCCCCGTCACCGGTGAAGGTGATGGCAACGCGTTTTTCCCCGCGGCGTTTAAACGCCATGGCCACACCGGATGTTTGCACATATTGCGCCCCGATAATGATTTGGGGAACCAAGACGTTCACGCCTTCCGGAATTTCCCCGCCGTGCTGATGACCGCGGGACCACAGGAATCCTTGGTACATCGGATAGCCATGCCAGTAAATTTGCGGAATATCCCGGTATCCCGGCAAGATAAAGTCTTCTTTATTCAAAGCGTATTCGCTTCCGATCATCGTGGCTTCCTGCCCGGAAACAGGCGCGTAGAAACCCAGACGTCCTTGGCGGGCGAGGCTGACTGCACGCTGATCCCATGTACGGGTAAAGACCATTCTTCTCATTAATTCTCTCAGCTGTTCATCGCTTAACTCCGGCATTTGTTCTTCGTTGATCACTTCCCCATCCGGAGAAAGGATGGCAAACGGCTCTAACGGTTTCAGGCTGACTTCCGATTTGCCAAAGACGGCAGCTTGTTTTGTTTTTGCCATGATTCATTCACCTCTTTGAATTAGTCTCAAAAAAACCAATCAGTGAAAGCGTTTCACTGTTACACCCATTTTTTTATTCTGTTTTATAACAATAAAAATAAACAAGGGAAAGCAATTGATTTTATTAACTTTTGTGCTTTGAAACAAATGGTCTTTTCTCAATAATACAACTCACAGCAAATTTGTCAATCACTCCAGAGCATCATTTTGTACTTTCCTTATCTTACCCATTGGCAAACACGCTCCATGCACAATCCGGGAATCATCACCTGTTCATCAAAAAAACAATTGATGAAATTAAATATTTAAGAAATTAATTCCTTTATAATTAAATTAAAAAATGGTACATTTTATAGAAGGATTTTTGTTTCCCCGCATGATTATCCATTTAATTTTTAAATGAAGAGGTGACGTTTCATGTGCACATTTTTGGAAGCGGACCCGCCCATCAGCCAAACCTCTTGATCACACAGAAATCACGGCAATTCATCTCAGCCCGTCATATATACATACAAAAAACAACACCAAAAGGCCTGGAAATGGATCCAGGCCTTTCAGTGTTCCGAAAATCGCGGCATGACATTTTCCCATTTCGGGGGAACCGGTTCCGAAAAACGGAATTCCCCGGCCCGCCCTGCTTCCGGTGCCCATGCATGCCTTTGATCCAGTGACACTTCTATTTTGCTGATCCGCAAATGATCCACTTGTTTCACCCGGAACAACAAATGGGAAAAGGCGACTTGATCTCCGACTTCCGGCGCTTTCTCCAACCGGGAGAAAAGCCATCCGCCGATGGTGTCATTGTGATCGTCCTGAATATGACAATGAAAAACCTGATTCACCTCGTCAATCAACCATCCCGGGTCGATCTCCATCTTGATGGAATCAGACAGCGGTTGCTTTTCTTCGGGCAACGGACGGGGAATCTCTTTCAGCATCTCATTCACAATGTCTTCCATCGTGACCAGCCCGGAGGTTCCGCCGAATTCGTCGATGACCACTGCCAGTCCGGTGTTCTCCTGCCGAAAACGGCGAAGCACGGCTTTGAGCTCCATCGTCTCGGGCACAAACATCGCCGGACGAACCAAATCCCTGATGGAAAAATCATCGCCTTCCCTCATCTTTTCAAACACGTCTTTGATATGGATCACGCCGAGAATCTCATCTTTGTCTTTCCCGCAATAAGGAAACCACGTGTGGCTTGACTGTCGGATGGTCTGAAACATCTCCCGTTCCGATTGCCCTTGATACAGGCAAACCATTTCCACCCGGGGAACCATCACTTCCCTCACGACACGGTCAACCAATGCAAAGACATTATCCACCAGGGCAAAAGCAGTTGGATCGATCTCCCCATGTTGATAGCTTTGCTCCAGCGACCGGCGGATCTCTTTTTCCGATTGAACCCTTTGTTCACCGGCATCCATCCCCAGTTTCCGCGAGAGGAAAACGGTCAATTGCCGCAAAATTTGGACAACCGGACGAAAAACATGGTAACAGCCAAGCACCCACGGCGTCAAAAAACGCATCACATTTTCCGGTTTGGAAAGGGCAAAAAGCTTCGGCAAGATCTCGCCAAAAACCGCGTGCAACAATGTCAACAACAAAAAGACCAAGAAAAAAGCAATGATTTGAACGGCTCCGTCCGACAGGCCGAAACGGTTCAGCCCGGATTCCATCCATTGAAACAAAAAAGATCCGCCCATCCATCCCAAACCGAGCGAGGATACCGTTATCCCGAGTTGCGCGGCAGAAACATATTGGTGGATATCCAACCTTTTCAACGACATTTCCAGCCTCTTCTTTGCCGGCGTATGACGCACCATAAGCTCTGCTGCAACAAAAACGGAATTAAACAGCACCAATAAAAGAACGACTCCAAGCACCCACCAACTGTCAGGATCTTCCAATTGTCAATGCCCCCTAAAGCGTTCTCGTTCTTATTATAGCAAAAAAACTCTTCATGAGACCGTATTCCGGCCCACAAAGAGTTTTCCCCTCTATACCACCGCTTCGATGCCGGCCCAGGTTTGAATCGCGTAGGCCACCCCGTGTTCATCATTGGTGCGAGTGACATAACGGCAGGCTTTTTTCACTTCTTCCTCCGCATTTCCCATCGCCACGCTGACACCGGCCCGTTTCATCATGGAAAGATCATTGAATTGATCGCCCAGGACCATGACTTGTTCCATCGGAATCCCGTGCTGCCGGGCAAAAAACTCCACCGCGATCCCTTTTTGCGCTTCGGGATGATTGATTTCGATGTTTTGCCCGTTCGAGCTGGTCACACAAACCCCGGCAACCGATTTTGCCTTTTCGCGGGCTTCGGCCAATTTTTCTTCCATCAACGAATAAGCCAAGACTTTATAGACGGGGGATTTCGCTTCCTCCATCACATCTTCATAATACCGGTCGCAAATCTCCGTCGTGCGAAATTGTTTCTTGGCCAAATCCCGGATCCATTCCTGAACCTTTGCACGATCGATCTGAAGCCGGTCCAGCTCCCCTTTCAGATTTTGAAATCCGTCGCGATTGCAGTAAATTCCGCCGGAGGTGTATAATTCATGATAAATCCCCACTTCCCGTAAGGCTTCATGCAGCTTCCGGACCTGATTTGCATCCAGAGAGATCTCCCGGAGAATTTCCCCTTTTTCCGACCGGATGCAAGCGCCGTTCAAATGAATCAAAGGCAACCGGAGACCGGCTTCCTCAAGAACCTTGACGGCGCCTTGGTATGAACGCCCGGTTGCAATGACCACCAAAATTCCTTTTTCGCGGGCCAATCGCAACGCCTTTTGATTTTCCGGACTGATCTTCCCTTCGTGATTCAATAACGTCCCATCCATGTCTGTTGCAATCATTCGAACCATGTTCCCCACTCCTTCCCGATGCTGACAAATCATTTCTTACCCCAACCAGCCATCCCTTAACCATCCTGAACCAAATCATGTATAATGGTCAATGGAATTTGACAGCAGACAAACACAAGGATGATACCATGAAAAACCATGAATCTAACACCCCTTCCTTTTGGGGCGAGAAACGATATCACACATGGAACCACCATCTGCGCCGGGTTTTCGGACAAAAAGTGTTTAAGGTGGCCTTGGACGGCGGATTTACTTGTCCCAACCGGGACGGAACCGTGGCTGTCGGCGGATGCACGTTTTGCAGTGCACGCGGCTCCGGGGACTTTGCCGGAAACCGGCGGGATGATTTATTAAAGCAATTTCACGAAGTCAAAACGCGGATGCATCAAAAATGGCCGGAAGCCAAATACCTCGGCTATTTTCAAGCCTTCACCAACACCTATGCCCCCGTGGAAACATTGAGGAACATGTATGAAATCATATTAAAACAACCAGGTGTTGTCGGCTTAAACATCGCAACACGACCGGACTGCCTGCCGGATGACGTGACGGCGTATCTGAAAGAACTCAACGAACGGACTTATTTGTGGGTGGAGTTGGGGTTGCAAACCATCCATGATGAAACAGCCAAACGGATCAACCGCGGGCATGACTTCTCCTGTTTCCTGGAAGCCGTGGATAAACTGAGGCAACACGGAATCCGTGTCTGTGCCCATATCATTCACGGCCTGCCGGGCGAAACCGAAGAAATGATGCTGGAAACCGTCAAAGCTTGTGCTGACATGGACATCCAAGGAATCAAAATCCATTTGCTGCATGTATTAAAAAATACGCCGATGGCGAAGCAACATGAAGCCGGGCTTATCCGGTTTTTGGAAAAAGATCAATATGTACGTTTGATCGCCGATTCCCTGGAACTTCTCCCTCCCGACATCGTCATTCACCGGTTGACGGGCGACGGTCCCCCGGACTTATTGATCGGACCGATGTGGAGCACCAACAAATGGAGTGTGCTCAATGCCATCGATGCCGAATTGAAAAGGCGCAACGCATGGCAGGGAAAAAAAGCCAAACCGCGCAAGCCGATGACGGCTTCCGCATCCAAGTCAGGAGGAAAAGCATGATTGTTCCATCCATCTTGCAAAGTGCCCACCAATGGGCGTCCGAAGTATTAACCCCCGGCGGGGCGGCCATCGATGCCACAACGGGAAACGGCCATGACACCTTGTTTTTGGCCAGGCAAGTCGGGCCGGACGGACATGTCTTCGGCTTTGATATTCAAGAGCAAGCCATCCAAAACACCCGCCGGCGGCTCTTGGCGGAAAACGCGCATCGTCAAGTCACATTGTTCCAAAAAAGCCATGATCAAATGTATGAAGTGTTGCCGGAAGAACTCTTGGGAAAGGTCCAGGTCGTGATGTTTAATCTGGGCTATCTCCCGCACGGGGACAAAACGATCATCACCCGGCCCGACACCACCGTCAGGGCCATGCAACAGGCCCTCCGATTTTTAACATCCGGCGGACTTTTGATCGCGGCTTTGTACACCGGCCATCCGGGCGGAAAGGAAGAAGCCGGCAGCGTCATTGCGTGGGCTTCCGGCTTGTCCCCCCGTTCTTTCCAAGTCATGTGGCAACAGATGGTCAACCGGGACCGGTCCCCTTCGTTGCTGATGATCGAAAAACGTTCATAAAAAGATGGATCCCCGCGGCGATCCGTCTTTTATAATAAAAACATCTTCCCGGCTTCCTGGAAGATGTTTGATGGCTGATTTATGAAACATTATCGGTTTTTTCTTTGCTTGGCTGCAAGGGCACTCAGTCGTTCTTCGCTGCTTTTCATCCATTTTTTCATCATGTCTTCGAAGTCCGTCGAACTTCTCCGACCAGAACGTCCTCCTCTTCGATCCCGCGGACGATCCGCCTGGAGCGCTTTTATTGACAAGGAGATTTTTCCTGAAGGATCAATGGAAAGCACTTTCGCTTTAACTTTTGCACCTACTTGCAACTCATCTTCAACTTTTTCCACATATTTTGTCGAGATTTGAGAAATGTGAACCAAACCCGTTTCGCCGGATTCCAGTTTGACAAATGCGCCGAACGGTTTGGTGGTAATCACTTCCCCTTCTACGACGGCCCCTTCCTTTAACACGCTCATTATAACACTCCCGAAGTGTAATTAATTCTGTACAAAAATACCATTTATTTTCGTAAAAGTCAATGGGTAAAAATGTCTCCGCACCCGATGATGCGCTTATTTTATTTATCTCCTTGTTTCCACGGTTCCAAACCCTTGCCTTTAGAATATACACCAAGACATGGCAAAATATGCCCTTGATTTCCCACCTGTTTCTTAGTTTAATATTTTTCTTATAAGGGAATTTGAAAGGATATGTGATTGTATAATCCCTTTCTGATTCTGTTGGACAAATCTGAGGCGGGGATGAAGCGGCGACATCCTCCGTGAACAACCCGTGCCGCGCAGAATTTATCGTTGGGAGGCTATTTTTGTGCAGCATTCGGTGAATGACGTGAAAATCATTGAGGAAAAGGCTAAGAAAGATCAGGCGGAAGAAAGAAAAGCGATCCGGGTGGTTCGGGAAGCAACCAAACATTTAAAAAACGAAAACAATCATCATTCAAAATAAACCTTTCCCAGCCAAATCCATCTCAGAAAAGGGGAACCCCTGCACCGGGTTCTTCTTTTTTTATTCCTTTCCAAAAAAATGAATGATCCTATTCACCTTATCCGGGCAATTATGTTATACTAATCGATGATTTAATATATCACAATCGATTCGGAATCTCATAAAAAGGTGGATGTAAACATGAGCATGGTTATCCCGACGAAAAATGAACCTTCTCTTCACCTCGGGGGAAAATTGCACATCAACCTCCCTGTCAGCCAATTGGTGGAACACGCCATCTTGAGAAACGAAGCCGTTTTGACGGAATCCGGCGCCATTTGCGCAACCACAGGGGCTTTTACCGGACGTTCACCCAAAGACAAATTCATCGTTCAGGAACCTTCCGTCGCTGAACACATCGACTGGGGAAGCGTTAATCAACCCATGGAACCGGAGAAGTTTGAACGTTTATTAAAACGGTTACAATCCTATCTGGCAGAAAAAGAACTCTACATTTTTGACGGTTTTGCCGGCGCAGACCCTGCTTACCGCCTGCCGATCCGGGTCATCAATGAGTATGCTTGGCAAAACCTGTTCGTACATCAGCTTTTCATTCGCCCTTCAAAAGAAGAACTGGAAGCGCACGATCCGGAATTCACCGTGATTTGTGCCCCGGACTTCAAAGCCGACCCGAAATCGGACGGAACCCGGTCCGAAACGGTGATTGCCGTCAGCTTTGAGCACAAAATGGTGCTCATTGCGGGAACCCGTTATGCAGGGGAAATGAAAAAATCCATCTTCAGTGTCATGAATTACCTGTTGCCGGAACGCGGTGTGCTGCCGATGCATTGTTCGGCAAACATCGGGAAGGAAGGAGATGTGGCCCTCTTTTTCGGACTGTCGGGAACCGGAAAAACAACGTTGTCCGCAGACCCTGAACGCTCGTTGATCGGAGATGACGAGCACGGCTGGTCCGATAAAGGGGTGTTTAACATGGAAGGCGGTTGCTACGCCAAATGCATCGGCCTGACCGAAGAAAAAGAGCCGCAAATCTACCGTGCCATCCGCTTTGGCTCCGTATTGGAAAATGTCGTGGTGGATCAAGACGGCGTTCCCGATTACGCGGACGCTTCGTTAACCGAAAACACGCGCGCCGCTTATCCCATTCATCATATTTCCGGATCGGTCATTCCGGGGATCGCCGGACACCCGAAAGTCATTCTCTTTTTGACAGCGGATGCTTTCGGCGTATTGCCCCCGATTTCCAAGTTGACGCCGGAACAAGCCATGTATCATTTCTTGTCCGGCTATACGAGCAAGCTGGCCGGAACCGAACGGGGAGTCACGGAGCCGGAAGCCACTTTTTCCACATGTTTCGGTGCCCCGTTCCTGCCCCGCCCCGCATCGGTTTACGCGGAAATGTTGGGCGAAAAAATTGACAAACACCAAGTCGATGTTTACCTGGTCAACACCGGCTGGACCGGCGGGCCTTACGCGACCGGCAAACGCATGGATTTGAAATATACGCGCGCCATGGTCCGTGCCGCCATTTCCGGGGAACTGAAAAAAGCGGATTATGAAACGGATCCCGTTTTTGGTTTGTCCATGCCCAAAACCTGCCCGGACGTCCCGGATGAAATATTGAATCCGCGCAACACCTGGGACGATCCCAAAGCTTATGACGAAAAGGCACAGGAACTGGCCCGGCGGTTCCACACCCATTTCGCTAAATTTAAACATATCAAGGATGAAATCCGCAACGCCGGCCCCCGGCTCTGAACTTTTCTTTTAAAAACAGCTCTTATTTTTCAAGAGCTGTTTTTTATTAACAAAAACGCTTATTTTATATTTTTTGATATCCTGTTATCTATTGAAATCAATGTAATCTATTGGTATGATCAGCAAAGATGAAGCTTGGACGAAAGAAAGGAAGCTCAGTCATGTCAACAAAACCTGTCATTATCGGAGTTGCAGGAGGAACCGGTTCAGGAAAAACGACCATTGCCAAAAAACTGGTGGAACAGTTTTCGGAATCAGTGGTTTATCTGGAACAAGATTCTTATTATAAAGATCAATCCCATTTACCTTTTGAAGAACGCATCAAAACCAATTACGACCATCCTTTGGCCTTTGACAACGATTTGTTGTATCAACATCTCCTTCAGCTGAAAACCTACCAACCGGTTCAAAAACCCGTTTATGATTATGCACGGCATACCCGGGCAAAAGAATCCGTACATCTCGAACCCAAAGATGTCATCATCTTGGAAGGCATTTTGATTTTGGAAGATGAACGTTTGCGCAATCTGATGGATATCAAAATTTTTGTTGACACGGATGCGGATGTCCGGATTTTAAGAAGAATTGACCGCGACATCAAAGAAAGAGGAAGAGATCTGGATTCGGTGATCAACCAGTATCTGACCGTTGTGCGTCCGATGCACATGCAATTCATCGAACCGAGCAAACGTTATGCCGACATCATCATTCCTGAAGGAGGGCACAATCAGGTGGCCATCAATCTTTTGGTCAATCAAATCCGGACTTATTTGCAAAAGACTCCTTCCTTTTCCAATAAAAAAGCCTAGATCGCTTACACGACCTAGGCTGGATTTCTTATTTGCTTTCTTCTTTCTGCTCTTCGAGCTCTTTCAGCTGATCGCTTAACACGTGGAGACGATGCTTCAATTCTTCGCCCCACTCTTTATCATTTAATACTTTTGATACTCTCAACAAGTCAAGTGAATGATCAATTTGTTCGCGCAAGATGGGTTCAAAGTCTTCAGACTCTTGAAAACTTACGCCATATTCTTTCCATTCAGCGATCATTTCGGGGGTAATGGTATCTCGGAGGGTGACTTCTCTTACGCGATCTTCCCGAGCGTACTCCACCACTAGCTCGAACTCTTCTCTCACCGATGGATGAACTTGAACGTCATGGCAAACCGGACAGTACATCAGTGGCACCTTATGAACCATGACGGACTCTGAACGATACGATCCGATAAATCCGATGGTTGATGCGCCACAACAATAACTCATCTGCGATCCCCCCTGTCCCACTCATGATCGGCGACATATCCTGGTGCGATTTGGTTCCATAGAGTATAAGGCGTCTTACATATATTTTATCACAAATCACTATTATCCAAACATATTTATACAAAGAAAAAACATGACAATTTTTTCTGTTCACCGAAAATCTTCACTTTTAAAAATCTCCCGATCCGGGAAAGGGGAGCGCCCGGGCCGCCGGAAGGCAAAAAAATATCCTCCTGTCAAAAAACCTCTTTTGCACCGAGATTTTCCTTCAGGAGGACAAATCAGGCCGTGACGGCACATTAAGAATCAGTCTTCTTCACTGACCATCGCTTCATATTGGCTTGCATCCAACAATTTCTCCAGTTCGGAGGGATCGGACATTTCCAACACGATCATCCAACCGTCTCCATAAGGGGATTCATTCACATTTTCCGGCGAATCTTCCAGTCCGCTGTTCACCTCAAGAACTTTTCCGCTGACCGGAGCATAAAGTTCCGAAACCGTTTTCACGGATTCGACACTGCCAAACGATTCTTCGGCAGCCAGTTCCTGTCCTGCCTCAGGCAATTCCACAAAAACAATGTCTCCTAACTGGTCTTGGGCAAAGTCCGTAATCCCGATGCGAACTTTGTTGTCTTCCAAAGTTTCCACCCATTCATGTTCTTTGGAATACCGCAGTTCTTTTGGCACGTTCATTGTTCGATTCCCTCCGTTATTCAATTTCTCCCGACATCCGTTCCAGCGGGCGCTTTAACATGGACAATGCCCTGGCGCCTCCGAAACGGTGTCTTAATTGACCTTTGGCATCGAATAAGTAAAATGCCGGTACATACTCATTCTCAAAGGCATCCACAACAGCGTGCCTGTTATCGATCCCTTGAGGATGTTTCAATTCATATTTTACGATAGTTTCTTTCACCGCGTCTACATCTGTATCTTTTTCCGAACGCGGGACATGAATACCTATAAATTCCACCTGCGGATGTTCTTCCCGCAGTTTGTTCAATTCTTTAAACCCCATCTTGCACAACTCGCAACTGACGGACCAGAAATGAACAAGCACAGGTTGTCCCGTGAGGTCGTCGTTTGAAACCTTTTGATTCACCCATTCCGTGACGCCGCCGATGTCCGGCAATGCCGCCTGCAACCGCAGGACCATGTGCCATTCCTCCCATCCCGTACGGACAAAGGCCCGACAGATTGTCAGGCCTTCCGGCTTGCTTGCCCGTAAACTTTTTTCAGACCCAATGTCACTTTACAGCCATTTTTCTTTGAACTCTTCTTCTTTAAAACCGACCGTGACCTGGTTTCCGTCGGTAATAAGCGGCCGCTTAATCAGCATCCCGTCCGACGCCAGAAGATCCAACTGCTCTTCTTCGCTCATCTCTTTCAGCTTTTTGGACAATCCGAGTTCACGGTATTTCTTGCCGCTGGTGTTGAAAAACTTTTTGACGGGTTGTCCGCTTATGGAAACAAACTGAGCCAATTCATCGCGGGAAGGAGGGTTTTCGACAATATTTTGCTCAGTGAACTGCACTTCGTGTTCCTCCAAAAATTTTTTGGCCTTACGGCACGTCCCACATTTCGGATACCAGTACATTTTCAGTGCCAATTTCAGCCCTCCTTGTTGGACATCATTATTCTTATTCTATCCTGAATAAAATCATTTGAACACTTGGCCGCCTCTTTTATATTCCACATCCGCCACATTTTCCCTCACATTGGCCACCCTTGCCGCGACGAAGAAAAAGTCGGACAAGCGGTTTAAGTAGCGGCGGACTTCCTCATTGGTCTTTTGTTCACGGCACAACGTCACCACCATGCGTTCCGCCCGGCGCACCAGTACGCGGCAAATGTGCAATGCGGCCGCTCCCCGGGTTCCTCCCGGCAAAATAAACCGTTTTAACTCCGGGCACTCTTTCTCATACTGATCAATCCAGTTTTCAAGGCGACGGACCATCTCTGCATTCACCTTATACTGCCGCTTTTCCCCCGCTTGTGCCAGGTCGGCTCCGGCATCAAACAATTCATGTTGGATTTCGGTCAAATGCCCGATCAGATCGGCATACTTTTCGTCATCCAACCGGGTGATGGCATCTCCGACAAACGCATTCAGCTCATCGACGGTCCCATAGGCTTCCACGCGGATGTCATCTTTATCCACACGTCCGCCGATCACACTGGTTTTTCCTTCATCTCCCGTACGGGTGTAAATTTTCACGATATCTCCTCCTGATAAACACCCTTGGCGGATGTTAAAAGAATTTGCGGAACATGGTGGGTCGGGTGATCAATGATAACCGGCCTGACGCCATATACTTCTTCAACAAGGCCGGGCTCGATCACCTCCCTCGCCGTGCCGGTTCTTACCAGCTTTCCGTCTTTCAGCACCAGAAGCGCGTCACAATATTGGGCGGCCAGGTTTAAATCATGCAGGACCACAATCACCGTCAATCCGTCCCTTTTTTGCCAGTTTTTCAACCGGTCCAGCACTGCCAGCTGATAGTGAATGTCCAAATAAGTGGTCGGTTCATCCAATATCAGCAACCGGGGCTCCTGCGACATCACCCGGGCGATGGATACCCGTTGCCGTTCCCCTCCGCTCAATTCGGAATACAGACGATGTCTGACCGGATAAACCTGTGTTTCCCGCATGACCCGGTCCACCACCATCCGGTCTTCCCCGGTCTGTCCGAAAAAGCGGCGGCGATAGGGATAACGTCCCATGAAAACAACTTCTTCAGCCGTGAAAGAAAGATCCGAAACCTGTTCCTGCGTCAATACCGCCCATTTTTTGGCCCTTTCTCTGAGCGGATACGATTCGAGCGGCTGACCATCCAACCAAACTTTTCCGGCATCCGGAGCATCCTCCCCGGTGAGAAGGCGCAGCAATGTGCTTTTTCCGCTTCCATTCGGACCGATGATGCCCAACATTTCCCCGGGTTTGACTTGAAAAGAAATCTCTTTCAACACCCAGCGTTGCCCCAACTTTTTCGCCAGTCCGGCCGCTTTTAACATCGTTTGTCTCCTTTCATCCCTGACTTCTCTGATGTCTGCGCAAAATGCCCGCGAAAAAAGGAGCCCCCACAAAGGCTGTCACCACACCAATCGGAAGTTCCTGAGGGGCCAGCACCATCCGGGACAACCCGTCGGCCCAAATGAGAAAGGAAGCCCCGAACAACGCCGACAAAGGAAGCAAAAACCGGTGATCGGCCCCCGTCAACATGCGCATGATGTGAGGGACCACCAATCCGACAAAACCAATCATTCCCGAAACGGCGACAGCCGCACTGGTCATCAGGGAAGCGATGATCAATAAAAAAATCCGCATTTTCTCCACATGGACGCCAAGATGGTGAGCCGATCTTTCTCCCAACGCCATCAAATTCAGTTCCCGTGAAAACCGCCAGCAAACGAAAAAGCCGATGAGAAAAAATGGCAGCATCAAACCGATGTGTTGCCACCCACGAAAAGCAAAACTGCCCATCAGCCAAAATTGAATCCGCTGCATTTCCTCCGGGGAAGTCGAAATGGCCAAGGTCAACACCGCGCTGAAGAACGCTTGGATCACCACACCGGCCAGAATTAATGACGTCGCCTGCGACGCTCCCCGTCCTCTCCCCAGCTGAAGCACCAACAAAAGCGCCAGACAAGCTCCCAGAAAAGCGAAAAGAGGAAGCATCCAGCCGGACCGGTTCCCCCAGCCGGTGATGATGGCCAAAGCCGCTCCGACAGCCGCACCGGAAGACACCCCCAAGATATACGGGTCCGCCAAATGGTTTTTGAGCAATCCCTGATAAATCACTCCGGCCGTCGCCAGACAAGCTCCGACCAACCCCACCAACAACACGCGGGGAAGCCGCAACTCCCAAATAATGGCGGCGTCGGCTTCATCCATGTTCACCCCGTCCATCAGGCCGGTATGTTGCAAAATGACTTTCCACACCGTCCAAAACCCGACATGCGTGCTTCCCAGAAAAACCCCGAGGGAAACGGAGAGGATCAGGGCGATCAACAGCCCTCCTCCCCACAACCACTTCATTTTGCCGATCGTCATCGGGCACTCTCACCAAACCGGTCAGGATACAATGTTTCCGCCAATTGTTTGACCCCATCGTAAACACGCGGACCGGGACGGCTCAACAAATCCGGCTCCAGTGCGTAAACCCGGCCTTCCTGAATGGCACGGATGGATTGCCAGCCTGCCCTTTTCTTGATTTCTTCGGTATCGCCATGCAACGAAACAATCACATCCGGATTCCATTTCACCACTTGTTCCGGAGAAACTTTGGGCCATCCTTTCAGCCCTTGCGCCACGTTTTTTCCGCCGGCCAATTGGAGCAATTCATGCATAAAGGTGTCTCCCCCGACCGTATACAAGTTGCCGTCCAATTCAATCCACACTTTCACCCGTTTTTCTTCCGGGATTTGAGCCACCTTGGCATAAACCGCCCGCAATTGTTTTTCCATTTTGGCAACCAATTGGTCCGCCTCTTTCAGATGATTGGTTGCTTGCGACAAGATGACAATGGACTCATAAATCTCTTTGGTGCTTTTGGGATCGGCCACCAACACGGGAATCCCCATTTTTTTCAATTGATCCAGGACTTGTTTTTCATTTCCGGAACTTGCCACAACCAGATCCGGCTTTAAAGCCACCACTTGTTCCGCATTGATTTGGAATGCACTGACTTTGGGCAAATTTTTGACTTCTCCCGGATAATCATCCTGATCGGACACCGCGACCACTTGCTTTCCCGCACCCAGCGCAAATAAAAGTTCCGTGTTGCTCGGCATCAGGGATACGATACGCTTCGGCTCTTTTTCAATCTGAACCTGATTGCCTGTCTGATCTTTCAGGGTCAGCGGATAATGGACGCTTCTGTCTTGCATCGGCCCGTATTGCACGGCCGAATCATCCTGGTTTTGCGGAGAACAGCCGGCGATTCCGCCGATCAGGACCAAAAGTGCGATCCCCAGGGAAAAAACTCTCCACTTGCATTGTTTCATGTTTGAACCCCTCTCTGTTGCCAATAAAAAAACCCGTGCTGACGGGGCACAGGAGTTACATGCATGCAAAACACCAGCCCGGCATGAGACACACAACGGGCCAAGTGCATACGTCTCTCCTCACCCCCGAAGGAGAACGTAAGTAAACAGAAAAGGCAGGTCTCCTGGCTTATGGGTCATCGTCAGGCTCGCCTTCCCGTTTTCTTGCGAAAACAGTGGCATCAAGAGCCGTCCTCCCCAAATACAGTGGCGGGGCCGCGCCGGATTCCAACCGGTCTTCCCTATTACCTTTCTCCTGTCGGAGAAAGACCTTTTCTTCTATTCACTTCGTTCGTTATCATTATAAAAGAAAGGAAAACGGGTTTCAATTTTCAGACCTGCAGCGGAAGGGAGAGACAACACTTTGCTTAAAAAATCTTTTTCTTTCGATTTGGGAAAAGAAAATCGTGTCATCCGCGGAGATGTCCGCTTGCCGAAACTGCAATCACCCTCGCCGGTCCTTTTCATTTGCCACGGTTTCAAAGGATTCAAGGATTGGGGGTTTTTCCCCGTATTGGCCGAAAAACTGGCAGAAACCGGCTTTGTTGCCGTCACGTTTAACTTTTCCATGAATGGAATCGGCGAGGATTTGGAAAACTTTACGGAGTTGGAGAAATTTTCATTGAACACCTTCAGCCGGGAACAGGAAGATTTGGCCTTTTTGATCCAAAAGGTCCGCGAAGGGGACTTTCCGCATGCGGATGCCATCGATCCGGGACGAATCGGACTTTTCGGCCACAGCCGCGGAGGAGGCAACAGCCTGATCCATGCCTTGGATCACCCGGACCGGATCAAAGCGGTTGCCGTTTGGAACAGCATTCACCGGGCCGACTTCTTTGCTCCCGAAGTGATGGACGACATCGAGCGCAAGGGTATCGGCTATGTATCCAATGCACGCACCGGACAACTTTTGCCCGTCCGCCGGGAAGTCATCGAGGACATCCGGCAGAACCGGGAACGGTTTGACATCAAAAAACGGCTTTCCGACCTGCATATTCCTCTGCTCATCGTGCAAGGAACCGAAGATCTCCCCGGCTTCTTGGAAGGAGCACAAGAAATGGCTGATTTGGCAGACAAGGCCTCTCTCTGTCTCATCGAAGGGGCCAATCACACCATGGGTGCGGTCCATCCTTTTGAAAAAATGACTCCTCAGCTGGAAGAAGCAATTCAAGCCACCTCCTCTTTTTTTCTGAAGCATTTGTCTCCTGAACAGGTATAATGATAGCAAGTGCATCATTGTAAAAAGCAGGTGAATGGTATGCAAACGCAGAAACCGTCTTCGGATTGCCCGGCGGGGGCACCCCGGAAAAGCCACCACCCCGACAAAGTGAAAAACAATCTGATTTCCCGGCTCAACCGCATTGAAGGACAAATTCGTGGCGTCAAAAAAATGATCGACAATGATACTTACTGTGATGATGTGTTAAATCAGATTGCAGCGATCCAATCGGCTTTAAACAGTGTGGGCAAAATTCTTCTGGAAGGCCATTTGAGAAGTTGTGTGGTGGAACGTCTCCAAGAAGGGGAAATGGAAGTGATTGACGAACTGCTTGTCACCATGAATAAGTTGATGAAATAAGCGTGAAAATGCAGACAGGTTGGCGGATCCCGCCAACCTGTCTGCTTAAGGGGGTCAAACGTTTTGGATTTCTACTTGCCATCAGTGACGCGTGAGAACATGAGATCATCCATTTACAATCGGAAAGGAAAGTTGGTTTCCCTGCTCCATCCATTGTTGCATCTTTGTGCTGCGTCTGTTTGCTTCTCTGTCTATTATAACGGATCATGCTTCGGAAAAGTTTCAACAAAAAATGAAAAAAATAAAATTTTAAACCATGATGGAGACATCATGACTTTCAAACAGCTTCACGGCGGTTTTCTCACGCATATACACCAAGTAACGCGTGTAAAGCCGCCACATCCCCTGCCAGAATTCATCCCCGGCCGGCAGGTACACCACTTTCAACCCGATCGCTTTGGCCTCCTCATACCCGATGACTGAACCGTGATTCGGATATTTGTCGATGTTGATCAACGTCTCGGCAATCCGCTTGGCCTTCAGCGGATTGTTTTTATGCATGGACCGGCTCAACCACTTGACGGCCAAACGTTTTGAATGTTCAATCGATTTATGGCAGAAGTCGATCAATGCCGCATCCACGCCCTGCAAAAAAGGGAGGTAGGCTGCATTTAAAGGTTGTCCATTCGCATGCTCTTTTTTAATCAATTCGAGTCCGTTCAGGAACGCTTGAGCGGGCCGGTATTGATAACCGAGCACGGTCGGAATCGATACCTGAGGATCGATCGGACCCAGTTCCGATGTGTCGCTCATCACGATTTCATCCGCAGCCAGGCTGATCAAGGTGGCCGCACTCTTGGCTGCCTGCGGGACAATCACCCGAAGATGCCTGGTTTTGGAAAACAGCGTGTGCACCAATGTTTCCGCCGCATTCGGATCGCCTCCGGGGCTTTCGATGATCAAATCCACATCACACTGGTCCTCCAAAGAAGAAACAATCTCATAAAACGGAGCAATATCTTCCCGGGTAATGGCACTGTCCGGATGTGTCAGGTTCGCCATGTACACCAAAATGCGGCGTCCCGTCTTCTTTTCCAATTCCCTCATCAATGCCTGCCGTTCGTACCGGTCGCGATGGACAGCGTGGTAAAGAGGACTTTGCTTCGGAAAGTGTTGGTGATCCATGGAATCTCCTTCTCTTTTCATTATTGGCTTTGATAGGGTCGCCCGTACAACTTTTCTTTCGTCGGCTTGATCCCCAATGCCTCCATATCCCTTTTCAGCTTTTGCACCGATTTGGCAAAGCAATCAAAATCGTTCCGGTTGTTTTCGCGCAACAATTTCTCTTTGGCTAGAAGGAGTGTGTCAAACATCGCTTGCTTCCCTCCTTGTCTCATTCGCAAGCTCCTTTTTTTAGTATACTATATGCATTCCCTTTCCGAAAGATCACGGTGATTCTCCCGACTTTTCATTGTTGGGCACTTTCCCGTTTGCTATACTAATATATTAAGTCGATTCCATAAAGATAAGGAGTTTTACAGTGAAATGCACCGGATTTTTAGAGCCGCTGAAGCATCGCCCTTCCCGGCCTGTACAATATGAGCTGAAAGTGGATGACCAAGTCATCCCTTTGAACGATTATTTGGGCAGGGAAATGGAAATCCGATTTCTTGATGAGTTAAGATGCCGGTATTGCGGTCGGAAAACCAAAAAATTTTACGGCAACAACAGCTCATGCTTTCCTTGTTTTAAAAAACTCCCGATCAATGACCTTTGCATCGTCAAGCCGGAATTGTGCCATTTCCAGCAGGGAACTTGCCGGGACAACGCCTTCGGTGAGCAACATTGCATGTGCCCCCATATTGTTTACCTCGCTTTATCCAGCGATATCAAAGTCGGCATCACGCGAAAAAGCAACCGGTTCAACCGCTGGATCGATCAAGGGGCGGTACAGGCATTGCCCATTTTGGAAGTGGCCACACGCAAAGACGCCGGCGAAGCGGAAATCTTCCTTTCCCAATTCATCACGGACAAAACCAACTGGCGCAAAATGCTGAAAAATGAAATCAACGATGCGGATTTGTATGAAACCCGGAAAGAACTGATCAAAAAACTGCCGGAACGATTCCAGCCTTACATTCTTCCTGAGACGGAAATTCATGAATTCACTTATCCCCAGCTTCAAGTTCCCGATAAAATCACTTCCCTGAACTTTAAAAAACAACCGGCTTTCCGCGGAACATTGATCGGCATCAAAGCACAATACTTAATCTTTGACACCGGAGTGTTTCAGGTGCGCAAACATGCCGGATACAAAATTTCCATTTCGCTTTGAGCATTTTTAATGTATCCGGCGAAAGAACTTTTTAAACCGGTACGGCGGTTCCAAATTCCGGCGGATGTGCCGCCAATTCGGCTTCATCCTAAAGAGAATGAGGCTTCCCAAAACCAAAATGACCAGCCAGGCATAAAAATGGGTCACCAGAATCAATCCGAGAACAATCATCGCCATAGTCGTAAGCAGTGTGGACAAAAACAGATAACGGGTAAACAGCAAACTGAAAAAATAAATAATGATTCCCACCAAAACCAGCACAGGGCTCAAAATCAGCAATGCTCCCGCGGCGACGGTCAATCCGTAATTCCCTTGAAAACCCAAAAACACAGAATACATGCTGCCGGCGACAACCAAGACCGCCGCCAGACACGCTCCCGGCCAACCTCCCAAAGCCATGCCGAAAAGGGTGGCCGCCATTCCTTTTACCAAGTCGATCACAATCATTAAAAAATATTCGCGCGGCTGCAATCGGGACCGGAACGGATGCTTTCCCAAAGCCCAGAGATGAAGCGGCAAAGCCCCCATCAGATAAGCGCCGGCCACGATATACACAAAATGCATGCCGTCCCCTCCTTCCCCGTTTTTTAACAATTTATGCCGGCAAACGGCAAAGTGCCAACCGGATCAGGGTCATCAGCCCGGCATAACCGAAAAAAGGGTACAAAAACCCGATCAACACCGGAAAACCGAACAAGGAAAACAAATAGCCCAATCCAAAGATCACGGCCATCACGGTCGCCGGACGGTACGGAATCCATGGTTTCAAACTGACCGTCAACCCGTATACATTACCGATGAGAGTTGTCAAAATCTCCGCCCACATCACCAACAAAAAAAAGTATTTGAGCCCGGCACCCAAACGGCTGATGACAAAAGCCATGGGAATCTTCAGATGAGACACATCCGTCCAATATATCTGCATGGCGAGGTTGCTGGCAAAAAGCATCAACCCCAATCCCAAGCCGCCCAACAGCCCTCCCGCCATCACCACAGGCTCATCGGCCACTTTGGCCCCCAACGGAATCAAGACCGCCTGCATCAACGACAAATTATAAGCCACGTAAATGAGGGACGGCACCAGCCAATGATAGCGGGACGGCCCCAATGGAAAGGGCATATAAGAAGACCAATCCGCTGTCTTCCAGGTATGAAGCGCAACCATTCCGATAAACAGAAGCATCATGGGAACGACCAGGGAATTGACCGACAAGATGCCGTCCATTCCCCTTAAAATCACGACATATGCAATGAAGATCGTCGCCAGGACCCCCAGATGAAAAGACAAGCCAAGTTGTTCTTCAAACAAAGCTCCCGAGCCGGACAACATGGCGGTTGTGATGCCGAATAACATGAGACTGATCAACCGGCTCATCCATTTCCCCCAATATTCGCCAAACAAATAACAGTTGAAATCTTCATAAGAAGGGGTGCCCAACCGGCTTCCCAAAAGAAGCATGCGAACCCCCAGCCACGAAAACATCCCGACGGCAAACAGGACTGCCCAAATGCTGTCTTTCCCATGAGAAGTAAAAAACTGCATGATTTCCTGTCCGGAAGCAAATCCGGCCCCCACCGCGGTTCCCGCATAGACAAAACTGATCCGGAGAACCAAACTCCATCGCCTCAGTGACCACATACAACCCTAACTCCTTTGTCCGACTGTCAGGACTAGTTTATGATCACAGGCATAAGAAAAGACCAGCCAAAAACTTGGCTGGTCTTTGGATTACCAGGGCCATCCCCCTTTGTTGTCATCTTTGTTGCCATTGTCACCGTTATTTCCGTTATTTCCGTTATCTCCCTGGTCATCGCCGTTGCCGGGTCCGGGGAACGGGAAGTTATTATTGTCGTCTCCATTGCCCGGATTATTCGGATCTTCCGGTTTCTCCCCATCATCCGGTTTTTCTCCCCCTTTCGGGGCCAGCGTAACGGAAACGACACCGGATTCTTTTTGTTCGTTTTTCTCCGTGTCAATGGCCACCACTTTATAGCGGTAGGTTTTGGAGGCAGGTTGCCCTCCTCCGCCGAAGATATTATCCAGGAAGTTTCCTCCTTGCGGCGGTTGCACGGGATCTTTATATTCTCCCACGGTTCCGGGCAATTCTTTAATCATCTGGAAGTCTTGCCCTTCTTCTGCACGCCATACTTGGAATTTGACGCGGTCTCCCTGGGCACCCCACTTCAAGAGAATACCGTCACTTTGTTGTGACGCACTTAATTGAGGTTGTTTCAACTCAAACGGCGGTTGCGGTTCAGGTGCGTTAAACTGGAATTTCTGAGGTTTCTCCCCTTCCAGTGCTTTGTTCATCACATAACCGAAGATTTTCGCCGGTGCGCTTCCCCCGGTCAGGTATGGGTTGTCCTGTCCGCCTTGGGGATAGAACACGTTGACGGCCATCACCATATTGGGGGTGTACCCGACAAACCATCCGGCTTGCCCGCCTTGGATCGTACCGGTTTTTCCGGCAACATCCCAGTCGTTATGCAAGGCGGCTTTTTTACCGGAACCTTCGGTAATGACATTCTTCAACATGCGGGTCATCCAATAAGCGGTCTTTTCATCAAAGACTTTGGTTTCTTTTTCATCTTTTTCTTTTTTGGGCTCCAACTCTTTGTCACCTTGCACCACTTTCCGGATGGTGTACGCCTGCTTGTAAGAACCTTTATTCGGGAAGACGGAGTACGCTTGCGCCATTTGCTTGGAAGTAACCCCTTTGTTCAAACCTCCCAGAGCAAGCGGTGCATATCCTTTATCCGCCGGTTGCAAATCCAGGCCCAGTTTTTGCCCGTAATTATAGGCCCGTTCCAGTCCGACTTCTCTCAGCAAGTGAATCGTCGACAAGTTCAGCGAGTTGGCCACCATGTATTTCATGCTGACCTCGCCCTTGGGACCTCCCGAGTAGTTGCTCGGATTCCAGTCGCCGGCAAAGTCCACCTTTTTGTCTTCAACCGTGAAATATTCATTATAACCAAGATCCTGAATCGCCGGGGAATAAACGGTCAACGGTTTGATCGTCGATCCCGGTTGCACTGGATCGGCCACCGCCCGGTTCCGGTATCCCGGTTTGTATTCACGGCCTCCTCCCACGGCCCGGATCAGCCCCGTTTTGGGATCAATAATGGTAATCCCGGCGTCGGCCCCCTTCAAGGATTCTCCTTCATTATTGGTAAACAGCGAATCATCTTTCAGGGCCTCTTCCACCGCTTTTTGGGCTTTCAAATTCAAACCGGTATAAATATTGAGTCCCAGTTGTTCCAAATCTTCTTCATTCAAGCCGTATATTTCTTCCAATTCATCAATGACCAAATCTTTATAAGCATCAAACTCGTTTTGTTTCAGATATTCTTGTTCACACTCTTTACAAGTATCCAGTGGCTTTTGTGCCAGCCTTTTGGCCTCTTCTTCCGAAATCATCGGCTCCATCACGTCATCCAACGGCATGACCATCGTCAAGACGACGTTCCGGCGCTCGATGGCTTTTTCCGGATGTTTCAGCGGATTATACTTGTTGGGCGCTTTGGGCATTCCGGCCAGCATGGCCACTTCTTGCGGCTCCAGTTTTTCTTTAACCGGATCCTTGCCGAAATACACCTTGGAAGCCAGACGCACACCGGCTACCCGACCACCGAACCCGATAAAGTTCAAATAAGCTTCCAAAATATCATCTTTGCTGTATCTCTTTTCCAGATTCAGCGCACAACCCAGTTCCTTGATCTTCCGGGTCATGGTCTTTTCGGCATTTTCCAAGATAATGTTTTTACAAACCTGTTGGGTGATGGTACTTGCCCCTTCGGCCGCACCCATGGCGATGATGTTTTTGACCACAGCCCGGGACAAACCTTCAAAGTCAACCCCGATATGTTTATAGAAACGACGGTCTTCCGTTTTGACAAAAGCGTCGACCAGCATCGGGTTTTTTGCTTTTAACTGTTCAATATCCGCCCACTCACGCTGTTTTGTACCAATGGTGGCAATCACTTCATCATTGGCATCATACAGCTTGGAACTAAATGGCATATTTTCTTTTTGGATTTTTTTCAAATCATAAGTGCCTTCGCTTAACATAATGGCTGAACATCCGCCCACCATCAGGAGCAAAGATGTCACCAATACCAATACAAGCCATTTCCAAGAAAGAAATCTCTTCCACCCGGTTTTGGGCGGTTTGCGTCCGCCGCCGCCACCTGAACGGGAACGCGAACGGGGACCCACTCGTTCACTGCGTGAGCGCGGGGGCATCGGGCTATAACCACTTTTCATGCTCACCCTGCGAAAATCATCCATCGATTACCCTCCCGAAACCATTGTTCTATCCAATCCATGCTTCCACCTTTAAAAAAGCACGAAAACCAATAGATAATTTGACAATAAGACTGACCAATTCCTGCACATCCGCTTTTGTGCTATGATAAACGAAAAGGTGGTGAGCGTCATGCACAAAAAAGCTGCGGTTTTTTCCAGTCGGTTGACCGGGATCATCAGCCTTTTCCTTACTTTCTATTTATGGAAAGTTGCAGGAATCACCGGTCTGATCGGCGGACTGGTCAGTGCCGGCTGTTGGTTTGCTTGGAGTTGGTTTCTCCAAAAGAAGTAAATCTTTGTTCTCTCGAATACTTACCCATTATAACGTAAGAGCCTGCAAAATGGTTTGTCATTTTTAAAAAATATTACAGCAATATTACACGAATCTTATGCTCATTCTACATAATATCACGTGTTGATGAAACCCCCAGTCACTGGAATCATGGCACCGGTGATAAAATCGGAATCGGGATGGACCAAAAAACGGACCACACGTGCCACATCCTCCCCGGTGCCCGGCCTTCCGACCGGGGTGCGTTGATCTTCCTTCCCCCTCGCTTCGCAAATAGGTGCTTCTTTATAAGGATCGCGAATATCCCCGGGCAGAATCATATTGACGGTAATTTGATGGGCCGCTTCCTCACGGGCCAGCGTTTGCGTCAACACCGCCAATCCCGTTTTTGCGGCGGCATAGGGCCCGTAACCGGTCCAGCCGAACACTTTATCCGCTTCCGGATACCCGAAGGTAATGATCCGCCCTCCTCCCTGCCTGCGCATCATCGGAATCACTTCCCGCACCAGATAAAAAACGCCGGATAAATTGCCGTCGATCATGTCACGCCAATGTTCATCCGTAAAATCGATCACGGGCGTTTTCTTGAAAATAAACGGTCCGGCTGTGCAGACAAGGGCATCGATTCTTCCCAAATCTTCACGGACCTTACCGACCATGCGCCGGATATCCTCTTTGTTGCTGATATCGCCTTGGAGAATGATCGCTTCTCCTCCATTTTTTTCGATCTCTGTTTTCAATTTTTGCGCCGCACTCCGACTTTGTCGATAATTGATCACAATCCGGTAACCATCCTCAGCCAACCCTTTGGCCACCATCACGCCCAGGCCTTTGGGGCCGCCGACAACCCAGGCTACCGGCTTTTCTTTTTGCGCCATGAATCATTCATCTCCTTATTCAAAACATTTTTATGTCCGGCCATTTGGAAATTATGATAGCATCCCCGGTCACCCCGGTCGCAAATTTTGTCTCTTATTATAATACATGGCTGTAATACATGGCGTTTTGAGTCCCCTCCGAAAATTGCCCGTTTCTCCCGGCCGGAAAACCGGTTCATACAAAAAAGACAGCAGGCAACAATTGGATACATTGCCCGCTGTCTTGCGCGGTTTGTTTTAAAACATTCCCTGCTGACGCCGCCAAAATTCTCCGGATGCCGGCTTACAGACGCGGCCACCACCCGTCCGCTCACGGATGCCCGATGTAAACCGACCGGATGATGGTGCGTGCAAAAGGCGTTCCGTCGGCTTTGGTTCCCTGAAGATCGATGGTGACATTGTAGGTGCCCGGCTCTTTCAACCCGATACGGTCAGTCAGATCCGGTACATTTTTCCGGATTTGTCCGACGGTGATGTTTTCGGTATGCATTTTCTCCCCCCGCGGGGAAATCACTTGGATGGATGCTTGCAGTTGTTTCAAATCCGGGTTTTTCCAATTCATCTGTAAAGGGATACGGCCGGAAGCGGCTTTGGCCGGAAGGGCGAACGAAAGGGTATCCGTTCCGGAATAGGTGGTGATCAAGAGATAAGCATCGGTTTGCGGACTGTTCATTTGTATCGTCCAGTTTCCGCTTTCCACCTGGTTTCCTTTCAAATGAAACATCTGCACGGCCGCCCCTTGAAAGAAGGTTTCATCCGTTGCTTGGGAAAATACGCTGCTGGTTTCGGTGTAAACTTTACCCGATGGCGAGGTCAACCGGACTTCCACTTCAGGGGATTTGGTAAGCACGGTAAAAAGGATTTCTTGCGAACCGGCATCCACCGGAATCGTTTCTTCCGCTTGCGTTCCTGCCGTCAACGGCCCCCCTCTGACAAAATGGTCGGCGCTTTCTTCCGTCATCCGGGGAACATCCGCCCGGGTTTGCACCACCTGACCGGAGCAAAGCACGGAATCGATTTCCGCAAAGGCGACGGTTCCGGTCCGGATGGCATCATGATCCACATCCTTGGTAAACAGATGGTTTCCGTAAGGAAGTTCGGTACTCCAGACATTCACCAACCCGTCATTGTCTCCATGGGAAGACAAGTAGAACCCGCCAAACCACAAGGCCGACAAACCGGGTCCCCAATTGGTGCCCGCGGCGGTGTAATAAACGTTTTTATCTGCATCGGGATGACTGTCGGTTTGTTCGCGATACTTTGCCATTTCGCCCGTTTGCAAGGAATAAGTCGCATCCGACCGCTGTCCCAGCAACTCTGCCAGCCACCCGGCCCAGGAACTGTGTGCCAAATCCGCCAGATGCGAACCGTGATGCGGGGAGCCCAAGGTGACCACTTTGGAAACATACGGATACGCGCCATAATGAATCAAGGCCGCCTGCGTGTCGGGACCGCCTTTGCTGTGAGCGACAATATTCACCTTTTGTCCGAAATGATCATAAATTTCCTTCAACATCCGGGCCAGCAATTCCCCGTTATCCCACTGGCTGGACGGCTTTCCGCCGGCATCATACAATTGGACAAAAGCGGTCCGGTAACCGTGGTTGTATGCGGTTTCATACATGTCATTCAACCCGTGGTAATTGGTCTCACTCCACCAGTTTTGAGCTTTTCCGTTCATTCCTTGGACAAAGACGACGGGAAGCTTGTTCGGGTCGGCATTTGGCGGGGTGGCTCCCAAAAACCAGGTTCCGGGGGTGGTGTCTTCAGAAGGAGGGGGCAACTGATTGCTGATCACATTTCCCATCGGTTGGGGAGGGGGAATTTCCTCACTTTCGGCCCCGACCCATCCGGCGGGCAAAAACATGCTGAAGGCCAACAACAGACAAAGCAGAAAACACCAAGGCCGGCGCAACACAATCTCCTCCTTTTTTATTATACAGAAGATTGCGACATTTATTTTCTGAAACCGTTGCCTTTCCAAGAGAACATGAGATCTTGCAAACCATTTTTCAATATTGATTATATCGTATTCTATAAAATTCCACAAATAAAATTTTGAATATTTGAAAATTTAACAAGATGCAGACCCGGCTTGGTCCCTGCCAAGTCTGCATGCTTCAACACGCTCCGGCTTTCAATGTTTCGAGCAGTTGCCGGATATCCTCCGGAAGCGGGGACTCCCATTCTTTCCATTCATGCCACCGGGGATGAAGCAAACGGAGGTAAGAAGCGTGCAAGGCTTGCCGCCCGATCAGATGTTGGTCATCCCCGGTCCCGTACAAGGGATCGCCAATGATGGGATGCCCGATGGATGCCAAATGAATCCGGATCTGATGCGTGCGGCCGGTTTCCAACCACAAACGCAACAAGGTGGCTTCCCGGAAGCGCTTGACGACCTGAAAGTGGGTGACGGCCCGGACGCCTTCCTCAGAAACGACGCGTCCCCCTTTTTCCTCCGGCAACATTTGAATGGGCTTGTCGATGGTGCCGCTGTCAGTTTCCACCTGCCCGTGGACAACGGCATGATAGCTTCGTTCATAATGTTTTTTTTCCATTTGGGCCGCCAAAAAAGCATGCGTGTATGCATGTTTGGCCACCACCATCAGTCCGGATGTGTCGCGGTCCAGCCGGGTCACCGGCCGGAACTTTCTTCGTTCCCCTCTTTGTTCCCAATGGTAAATCAACCCGTTGGCCAAAGTGCCTTCCTTATAGCCGCGCGTGGGGTGGACCACCAGACCGGGCGGCTTGTCAATCACGATCAAATCTTCATCTTCTTCGACAATGTCAAAAGGAACGGGTTGGGGGAGCACGGTTTCCGATTCCTCTTCCATATAGCGGATTTCAATCCGGTCCCCTTCCGTGACCCGGCTCGTAAAATACCGCTCTTTGCCGTTGACCGTGACCAACCGGTTCCTTTTCAGGCGGGTCATCATTCTTTTGGAAAAACGGTACTTGTTGCGGAGAATTTGTTTCAGCATTTTCCCGTCTTCTTCTCCGGAAACGACATGGGTGAATTGAATCTGGTTCTTCATGAAACACCTCAAAAAGACATGATGATTCCAAACGTTTCTAGTATAGCACGGGTAAAACCCACGAGAAAGAATCCCTTTTGTAAATAATTGTAATCATATATAATAGACAATGATTTCATCCATTCGTTATAATGATGCCAAAACCACAAAAAATACCTGCAAAGGGGAGCCGGAGATTGGCCGGCTGAGAAAGTGTACCGATACACTGACCCTCACAACCTGATCCGGATTATGCCGGCGTAGGGATTGCGCATGGTTTCAGACAAGAACAAGCATCCCTTCATCAGGGGTGCTTTTTTGTGTCTTCCCCTTTGCATGCAACCAGGAAGGAGTAAAAAAACATGAAACAACGTCTGGTGCTCACGGCACTTTTCACCTTGTTCGCCTTGTTACTTTCGGCATGTTCCGGAACCGGGGCCCCTTCCAAACAAACGGTCAAAATCGTGCTCGACTGGACCCCGAACACCAATCACACCGGACTGTACGTGGCAAAAGTAAAGGGCTATTTCAAAGAACAAGGGCTTGATGTTCAAATCATCCAACCCGGCAACAGCGGCGCAGAGCAAATGGTCGCTTCCGGGCAGGCCGATTTTGGCGTCAGTTTTCAAGAAAACGTCACCCATGCCCGGACCCAAGGGATTCCGATCGTTTCCATCGCGGCCGTGTTGCAACATAACACTTCCGGCTTTGCCTCTCTCCGTGACAAACAGATTCAACGACCGAAAGATTTTGAAGGCAAAGTCTACGGCGGCTTCGGTTCGCCGGTTGAAAAACAGATGCTGACTTCTTTGATGGAAAAAGATCAGGCCGATGCAAACAAAGTCAAAATCATCAACACCGGAAACGTCGACTTTTTCCAAGCGTCCAAACAAAACATCGACTTTATGTGGATTTATTACGGATGGACCGGCATTGAAGCCGAATTGCGCGGCGAAAAGCTGAACATGGTCTACCTGAAAGATTATGACCATGCTCTGGACTACTACACCCCGGTTCTCATCACCAGCGAAAAACAAATCAGCCAAAACAAAGAAACCGTTCAATCCTTTATGAAAGCCGTCAGCAAAGGTTACCAGTTTGCCATGGACCATCCTGATCAAGCGGCTGACATTCTGATCCGGGAAGTGCCGGAATTAAATCCCGAACTGGTGAAAAAAAGCCAGGCGTGGATCAGCCCCCGTTATAAGGATGATGCCAAAGTTTGGGGATGGCAAAAAGAAGAAGTCTGGGCAGGCTATGCCAAATGGCTGAGCGATCATCACCTTTTGGAAGGTAAATTCGTACCAAAAGAAGCCTTTACCAATGAATTTTTGCCGGAAGGAGGAAACTGAATTGGCCCAAGCACTGGTCAGCCTTCAAATCCTGCCGCGAACCCCCCGCGGGGAAAATGTGATTCCTTATGTGGACCGGGCGATTGAACTGATCGATCAATCCGGAATCCGTTACCGCGTCGGCCCTCTGGAAACCACCATGGAAGGGGAATTACCCGAACTACTGAAAATCGTTGAGAAAGTCCATGAAGAAATGGTGAAAATGGGTTGCGGCAGCGTCCTGGCCCAAGTGAAAATTTTGTACCAGCCGGACGGTATTTCGATAAGCGAGTTGACGAAAAAATATGATGAACATCGTTAAACGGTGCATGCCTGTCTGTTTCGTTCTTTTTCTGTTGTTCTTATGGGAAATGTCGGTTTCCCTGTTTCACATTGAACCTTGGGTGCTTCCGTCCCCTTCGGCAATCGGCAAAGAATTTCTCACATCGGCCCGGCAATTGCCCGCTCCCGTTTGGGCAACTGCGAGCATTGCCATCAGCGGCCTTTTCGCAGGGACAGTCATCGGCATTTTGACCGCCGGCGTGCTTCATTTATTTTCAACCCTGCGCCGGATGGTTTATCCGCTGATCATCTTGTCGCAAAATATCCCGATGATTGCGTTGGCGCCATTGCTTGTGATGTGGTTCGGGTTTGGCGTCTTTCCAAAAATTCTGGTGGTTGCCTTGATCTGTTTCTTCCCTGTCACCGTCTCGCTGTTGGGCGGATTGGCTGAAACGGATCGCACCCTTCTGACCTATTTGAAAATGGCCGGCGCTTCCCGGATGCAAATTTTTTTCAAATGTGAATGCCCGTCGGCTTTGCCGGCCTTTTTTTCCGGTTTGAAATTATCGGCCACCTACAGCGTGATGGGAGCGGTCATCGCCGAATGGCTGGGAGCGGAAAACGGGATCGGGGTGATGATGCAGCTGGCTTCGTCCACTTTCCGCACCGACCGTGTCTTTGTGACCATTTTGTTGGTCGCCGGATTAAGCCTTTTCTTTTTCGCTTTGATCACGCTCTTTGAGCGGGCGGTAACGGTGTGCAAAGGGAATCAAAGGAGGGCTTCCCGATGACTTTGGAAGTGAAAAACATCACGTTTTCTTATGGCAACGGACCGGTCATCGCCGGCCTTTCCTTACGGGTCGAAGAACAGGAATTCGTTTCCTTGATCGGGCCGTCCGGGAGCGGAAAAAGCACCTTGTTCCATCTGATCGGAGGCTTGGAAAAACCGGCGGAAGGTAAAATCACTTGGAACGGGCAGTCCATCGTCGGCAAACGCGGCAACTTCGCTTACATGCCGCAACAGCCGTCCCTCTTCCCGTGGCGGACCGTGTCGGAAAACATCGCTCTTCCCGGTGAATTGAACCATCAAAAAATGAAACCGGAGCAAATCCGCCGGTATTTGGAAAACGCGGGCTTGAGCGGGGCGGAATCGCTGTATCCCCATGAACTGAGCGGGGGAATGCAACAACGGGTGGCATTTTTGCGCACCTTGGCCAGCGGAAAGGACTGGCTGCTTTTGGACGAACCTTTCGGCGCATTGGATGCCCTGACGCGAACCCACATGCAAAAATGGCTTGATGCTTTGTTGAAAAAAGAACGGCGCACCGTCCTTTTCATCACACACAGCATTGAAGAGGCGTTGCTCCTTTCTGATCGTATCTATGTTTTGACGAAACGCCCGATGCAGGTGTATCAAGAGTTGAAGGTCCCATTCCCCAGGGAAAACCGTTTTTCCCTCCGGGGAGATAAAACATGGGAATCCCTCCGGAAACAGCTGGAAGACTGGTTGTTGCCGGATGCGTCGGGAACGGATTAAATAAACGACGGGGAACGGCATGCGCGTCCGTTCCCTTTTTTTGTCAATAAACAATGCCCGTGCGGCGGTGCGTTTTGTCCAACAAGGAAGAAGGAGGATCAAAATAACGCGAATCGTATCTTTTTTGAAACGTTCCCTCTTTCGTTATGTACCCGGAACCCCATGTCGGATCCATCACCAGCCAGCGCCCGTTTACCCGGACTTCCACCCAGGCATGGCGTTGGCCCCCCGCTTTTCCTTCCACAAAACGGGCCGGCAAACCGGCAGCTCTTAAAAGCGCAATCGTCAAAAACACATAATCCTGGCAAATGCCTTTTTTTGTGCGCAACGACTTGATCGCGCTGTCCGACCATTGGAATTCATTTTTCCGATACTTTTCCATGTCGTACATCATGTTTTTGGCAACATAATCATAGATGGCCTTTGCCTTTTCCCTCGGTGTGGAAGCTCCGTTCACCAGTTGCCTGGACCGGTTTTGAATCTCCGCACTGTCGGATTCGATGCCCCTGGACGGAAGCAAATACCGGAGATCCTGCTTTGCCGAACTGTTCACCTCAAACCGGGCCACTTTAAAAAAACGGAAATAATCCCGTTTCTCCGTTGTGATTTCCGGAACATACAGGTTCACCTCATATTTTCCGGGGCCAAACCGGAGCCATATCCGGTCATCAAAGCGGAAATCATTCACCGGCAGAAAATAGGTTGCCTCTTCTCCCTCTTTTTTGGTTTTGACAATCAGATGGGTGGTCTCTTTTGCATAAGGTGCCGTCGCATCAATCCGTCCGGCAATGCGGTAGGACAAACCGGCCGTATCGCCGCTGGCCACCGGCGTTTCCAATTGGATGCCCCTTTGGGCATAAAGTTCGGTATAGGCAACCGGTTCACGCTCGATGTTTTTCGTGTGATCAACATACAGCGTGGCTCCTTCCCGAAACAACCCCCATTTTTCCCGGTCGGGAACCAACACCTTCAGCTGATGCACCCCCTGCCCGAACAGCAAAGGGATTCGCTCCTCAAACTTCCCGTCGGTCACCCGGATGACCCGTTCCCAGGAATGATTTCCTTTTTTCAATTGCACCAGCAGTTTTTTCACGGATTTTTTGACCTCTCCGCGGATCCGGACGTCCTCATCCGACCGGACATACCCTGACAGCGGGGAAGAGAGCTTCAGTCCCGCTTCCCGGGCTTGCATGCTGTATGCCACATCCCGTGCCAATGTGTCGGAAGCATTGCGGACGGTAAAAGCCGCCATCAAATAAAAGTATTCTTTTTCTTCCCGGTCCGGAAGCCGGAGATAAACGCGATAATCCCCTTTCCCCTGAAACAGCCGGAGATTTTTCCTGAACCGCCCGTTTTCCACGGGAATGTATTCATCGTGTGTTTTGGGCAATCCCGGTTTGGGCTTTCCCTGATACTCGATGTGCACCCACAGGTACGGAACTGCCAGGTTTTCTGTCTTCCCGATGCTTCCGGAAACCGTAAAAACGGATTCGGCCTGCACCGGTTCCCATTGAGGCTGATCCAGTTTGGCATTCAGTTTTTGGGCATAATCCTCCAACCGGATTTTTTCTCCGCCTTGAACTTCCAAACCCGGATTGGCCTGTTTGCTGAACACCAGTTTTTCCGATCCCCGGCTCCATGTCCGGTCCCATGCCTCTTTTTCCTGATATGCGGCCACTCCGAGCAGACAAGCCGTCAACAACGCACAACCTGCCGAAAACCACTTCCAACTCATACCTTCTCCGGCCTTTCACAATTTTTTCCTTTGCTATTCCATTTTCTTTTGCATTGTGAAAAACCCTTCTTTTTCGCCGCCGGTTTAAACCAAAAAAGCAAAAAAGCCGGGGTCTCAAAGACCCCGGCCTTTTTTATACCCGCACTTCTTCCGGCAAATGGCTCAACAACGTTTCTTCATCCCAAATCGTCACATCCAATTTTTTCGCTTTGTCCAGTTTGGAGCCCGCTTTTTCGCCGGCGACCAACAAATCGGTCTTCTTGCTGACGCTTCCCGTGACATTGGCCCCCAACGATTCGAGCAGTTCCGTGGCCTCTTTGCGGGACATCCTCTGCAATGTTCCCGTGATGACGACCGTCTTTCCGGCCAGCGGTGATGCGGAAACGGCTTTTTCTCCATCCGCCCCCGGCCCTTTGTACTCCATATTCACGCCGGCTTCTTTCAAACGGCTGATCGTTTCCCGGACTTCGGGTTTTTCCATGTAGGTGACCACACTGTCGGCCATTTTCGGTCCGATCTCATCCAAGGCGAGCAAATCTTCCACACCCGCCTCCATCAGGGCATCCATGTGCTTGAAGTGTTGCGCCAGAATTTTGGCCCCTTTGGCTCCGACAAAGCGGATCCCCAGTCCGAACAACAACCGTTCCAGCGAATTCTTTTTGCTTTCTTCAATCGCGTCCAACAAGTTTTGGACCGATTTTTCCCCCATTCTCTCCAGCTGTAACAAATCTTCTTTTTTCAGGTAATAAAGATCCGCCACGCTTCGCACCAAGCCGTGATTAAACAGCTGGGTCACCACTTTTTCACCCAGCCCTTCGATATTCATCGCACCCCGCGAAACGAAATGAATGATGCCTTCCCGCGTCTGCGCCGGGCATTTGGGATTGATGCAGCGAAGCGCCACTTCGCCTTCAAGGCGGACCAACCCGCTGTCACACTCCGGACAGCGTTCCGGCATGGAAAACGCCTTTTCTTCACCGGTGCGTTTTTCGGTGAGAACGCCCACCACTTCCGGAATAATGTCTCCTGCTTTTTTCACCACCACATAATCATGGATCCGGATATCTTTTTCCCGGATCAAATCTTCGTTATGCAAAGAAGCCCGTTGGACGGTGGTTCCGGCCAGGCTGACCGGTTCCAAAACGGCCGTCGGGGTCACCACGCCGGTCCGTCCGACATTCAGGGTGATGTCCAAAAGACGGGTGACGGCTTCTTCCGCCGGGAATTTATAGGCAATGGCCCAACGGGGGCTTTTGGCGGTGGTCCCCATCTGTTTTCTTAACGCCAGGTCATCGACTTTGATCACAATGCCGTCAATCTCGTAAGGAAGATCCGGGCGGTTCTTTCCCCATTTATCAATGAAAGCCAGCATTTCCTCCACGGATTCCACCGTCTGCCGGGCCGGATTCACCTTAAATCCCAACGCCTCCAAAAATTGAAGCCCTTCGGTGTGTGTTTGGACGGTATGGCCTTCCAACTGTCCGATCTCATAAACAAACAAATCCAGCGTCCGCCGGGCCGCCAATTTGGGATCCAGCTGGCGAAGCGAACCGGCCGCCGCATTGCGCGGGTTGGCAAACAAAGGTTCCCCGTTTTCGGCCCGTTCCCGGTTCAAGCGTTCAAAAGCCCGCCGCGGCATGTACGCTTCCCCGCGCACTTCGATGGAAAGCGGTTCGTTGATGCGCAAAGGCAGGGACCGGATCGTTTTTAAGTTTTGAGTGATATCTTCCCCGGTGATGCCGTCTCCCCGGGTGGATCCCAGTACAAAACGGCCGTCTTCATATTGGACGGAAACCGCCAACCCGTCGATTTTCAACTCGCAAACATAACGGACGTTTTCGCGGCCGGCCGCTTTTCTCACACGTTCGTCAAAATCGCGCAAATCCTGCTCGTCAAAAGCATTCCCCAGACTGAGCATCGGGGTGGTGTGCTCGACTTTTTCAAAAAAAGGAAGCGGTTCTCCGCCAACCCGCTGGGTGGGGGAATCCGGGGTTTTCAGTTCGGGAAATTTCTCTTCCAATGCCATGAGCTCGCGCATCAACCGGTCATACTCGGCATCGGAAATGGCCGGATCATCCAAAACATAATACCGGTGGTTATGTTCATTGATTTCATCATGCAATTCCAGCACGCGTTTCTTTGCCTCTTCCAGCTTCAATCCAACTTCATCCTCCTGTTCATCATTCTTTCGTGATGGGAGCATATTTGGCCAATAATTTTTTCACCCCGACCGGAGCGGGAAATGCAATGTTCAACTCCATGTCTTCGCCTTCCCCCTGCACTTTGACGACCGTGCCGACCCCCCATTTTTTGTGGACGGCTTTGTCTCCGACCTGCCAGTTGCGTTCCGGATTGGGAACCGGCCGCGAAACTTTCCTGATGCCCCGGCTTGGCGTTGGCGTTTCCTTTTTCTGTCCGGCTTCTTCAAACAACTCTGCCGGAATTTCCCTCAAAAACCGGGAAGGCAGATTGGAACTGGTTTGTCCAAAAATCGTCCGCGTCCGGGCCCGTGTCAGGTGAAGCACTTTCTCCGCACGGGTCAACCCCACATAGGCCAGCCGCCTTTCTTCTTCCATTTCCGACTCGTCATCCAGTGAACGCATGTGCGGGAAAATCCCTTCTTCCAGGCCGACCAAAAAGACATGCGGAAACTCGAGCCCTTTGGCGCTGTGCAATGTCATCAACGCCACGGATTCCGCGTTTTTTTCCTCCTCTTCATCCAACTGGTCCACATCCGAAATCAAAGCCAAATCCGTCAAAAAGCTGATCAATGTTTTGTCTTCATTTCTTTTCTCGAACTCTTGGGCGACCGATAAAAATTCATCAATGTTTTCCAGCCGGCTCGCCGCTTCGATGGTCTTCTCTTTTTTCAATTCTTCCCTGTAGCCGCTTCGTTGCAACACTTCTTCCGTCATTTCCACGGCAGACAGATATTCGATCATGGCATGAAGCTCGCGCACAAATCCGACAAAGGTTTCCAACGGCTTCAGGGTCCGTTTGGACAGTCCGATGTGCTCCATCTCCAACAGCGCTTCAAACATGGAGATGCCGTTTTGTGCCGCGTAATTTTGGATTTTCTCCAGCGAAGCCGCTCCGACACCGCGACGGGGCACATTGATGATGCGGGAAAGGCTCAGATCATCGTGGGGATTGACAATCAGCCGCAAATACGCCAACAAATCTTTAATCTCTTTTCGTTCGTAGAACTTGATGCCGCCAACCACGGTGTAAGGAATGTTGGATTTCATCATCACTTCCTCGATCACCCGTGATTGCGCATTGGTCCGGTACAACACGGCGTAATCGGAATACCGTTTTCCTTCTTTGATGCCGTTTGAAATGGTTTCGGCAATATAGAAGGCTTCTTCCTGCTCGGTACTGGCTTCAAACAATTGAATCTTGCTTCCTTCCTCATTGGCCGTCCACAATTCTTTGGGTTTCCGTTCGGTATTGTGGGCAATGAGATGATTGGCGGCTTGGAGGATGTTTTTGGTGGAACGGTAATTTTGCTCCAGCTTGATTTGCACCGCATCCGGATAATCCTGTTCAAAATGGAGAATGTTTCGGATATCCGCTCCCCGGAAGCGGTAAATCGATTGGTCCGAATCGCCGACCACGCAAATATTTCGGTGATGTTCGGCCAGCATTTGAACCAGCACATATTGGGCATGGTTGGTATCCTGATACTCATCCACATGAATGTACTTGAATTTGCGCTGGTAATACTCTTTCACCTCGGGTCGCGACTGAAAAAGCCGGACGGTTTCCATCAACAAATCGTCAAAATCCAGGGATTGATTGGCCCGCAATTTCTCCTGGTATTTTTCGTAAACATCCGCCGCCACCTGTTCGAAAAAGTTGCGCGCCCCCTGTTTCATTTCTGCCGGCCCGGCCAATTGATTCTTCGCATGGCTGATTTGATTCAAAAGGGAACGCGGCTCAAACTTCTTGGGATCCAGATTTTCTTCCTTTAAAACTTGTTTAATCACGCTCAATTGGTCCGAGGTGTCCAAAATCGTGAAGTTGCGTGACATTCCCAGCTGGTCAATATCCCGCCGCAAAATGCGCACGCACATCGCATGGAAGGTGGAGATCCAGATCTCTTCCGCCCGGGGTCCCACCAAAGAGACGATGCGTTCTTTCATTTCGCGTGCCGCTTTGTTGGTAAAGGTGATCGCCAAAATATTCCAGGGGTGAACCTGTTTTTCACTGAGAAGATAAGCCACGCGGTGTGTCAAGACCCGGGTTTTCCCGCTTCCGGCCCCGGCCACGATCAGAACGGGGCCTTCGGTGGTTTCCACTGCCTTTTGTTGCATCGGGTTCAAGCCCTCAAGCAACGTCTCCGTCGACAACTGGTTAAGCATCAGCTCACCCTTTCTCCTGCAACTTTGTTTCTTTGACCCATGTCACGGTTTGAACCGCTTTTTCCACATTGGTGTAAACCACATTGCCCACGACAACGGTATCGGCCCACCGGGCCATGGTTTTCGCCTGCTCTTCATTGGTGATGCCTCCCCCGTAAAACAACCGGGTTCGCTTTAATTTCCGGCGGATGGCCCGCACCTTTTTCTCTTCGCCAAAGGTCCCGCTGTATTCGACATAAAGCACCGGCCACCGGAACAGATTTTCCACCAAATCGGCATAGCCGGCCGCTTCTTCTTCGGTCAGGTCGGCTTTGGCCTGTGTCAAGCGGCTCACCTTGGCCTCGGGATTTAAAATGACATATCCGAGCAAAAGAACCTGCTCCCAGGGAATGCTGCTCCCGTAACGCCGGATGGCCTCCAAGTGCGCCCCATGAATCCACTTGGCTTGATCGGTGTTTAACACCGATGGAATGAGATAACCGTCAAATCCGGGTACAATCGCCTTCATCGTCGAAATTTCCTGCACACAAGGCACTTGATATTTCTGTATCCGTTCAAGCAATTGCCATGTGTTTTGAAACGTGATTCCATCCGTTCCCCCAACAATAATCGCATCGGTTCCGGATTGGCAAATCTTTTCCAGTGCCAGATCAGAAAGCCGCCGGTTGGGGTCCAATTTAAAGACATGTCTCCATTTCTTCGCTTTTTTTATCATACTTTTCCCCCCGCCCGAAACCTACAATCCCTATTATACACTGCAAAGAAAATGAAAAGAAAACAAAGGCTGTGATCCGTACAGGAAAACACAGCCTTTCAGCGAAAAATCATCCGTATTATCGTTTTTCAGGGGATTTTTCTTCCTTCGCTTCTTTTAAACGTTCCAAGGCGAGCAAATAACCGTCGGTACCATAGTGGAGACAGCGTTTGACACGGGATATCGTTGCCGTGCTGGCGCCCGTTTCGGTTTCAATCTGGTTATAAGTGCAACCATCTTCGAGCATCCGGGCCACTTCCAACCGTTGCGCCAGTGACTTGATCTCCCCGACAGTACATAAATCTTCAAAAAAGCGGTAACACTCATCAATGGTTTCGAGTTGCAAGATCGCCTGAAAAAGTTGATCCACTTCTTTTTTGTTCAGTTTATTGAGTTGCATTCATCATTCCTCCCTGAGGTAGAAGGAAGTCCTTTCGCCCTTTAAAGTTCTGCCTCTGATAAGTATAGCAGAAAATGAGAGGTTATTGGAGAAGAACCTCTCCGGTCTCCGGCAAAACATTGACCCATGTTTTCCCGGGCAGCAACGTGCATTCTTTTCCGTCCCGGTAAGGAACGATCCATCCGTCCCGGTATTTCCATTCAATCGGGACCGCCTTCCCCTGCTGCAGCAAATAACCTTTTCCCTGTCCCGTGATATCCACCGACCGGTGCCCCACATAATCCAACACCTTGTGTTTGGCAAAAATCACGAGCACATTTTGCATGGTAATCGGTTCCCCGGTTTCCCGGTCGGTTTGCATCTCGCCTTCGGTGTAGCGGACATATTGTTGCTTGGCCGGATCATATTGATACCCGGCTTCGTACAATTTATGGTAAATGAGGCGGACCTTCCCGGCGGCCTTTCCCCCGCGGGTGACCGCTTCACCGGAAAACTGGTAAGCCGGTTTTCCGCTGTAATCGGGATAATCCCGTTGCTTTGCAACCCGGCTCAATTCTTCCAACCGGGCATACAGGTTATGCGGCGGTTTGCGAAAATCGACGCGGAAAAAATGTTTTTCGTCTTGATGGACCCCGTCGATCGCCGGCTTTTTCTCCTCACGGATCCGGTTCAACGCGGACGGGGAACCGCCGGCATGCGCCACCACCGCACCGGCTCCGTCCGCCAGCTCCAGATAATAATCCCGGACACTCCGGACCGGACCGATCACACCGTTCAACCGGTTGTAATAAAAAGCTGCGAACCGGGTGATCTCTCCTTCCGCCAAAATCTCCACCACCACATCCGCCAATTGCAGCCCGGATTGCGGACGGGCCGCGGGATGGTTATTGATCATGGCCATGATCACGGGTTTGGGTTCCTCTTTCTCAACGGGAGTGCCGGTGATGGGGCTCATCAAACTTTCCGGCTTTTCCGGCCGGGTAACGGGGGCGGAATCAGGCTGACAGGCAACCAGCAAGACAGCAAGCAAAAGACTCACAATTCCGAAATTTCTTTTCACCAAATCCCTCCACTTGAAATCGATATTGAATTCTTCGTTTTCAAACGGCTTCATCCCTTCCTGTTCAGAAAACCTGCTGACAGGGTATGCAACAAGACAAAGCACGGCGATGGGTAAACAGCCAGGCTTCCGTACGTAAAAATGAGAACCGGCTGTTTAAAATCCGGCCGCGCCTCAGGTTGCGAACCATTCAATCACATGGGAACGAAACCGCTCAGCGGAAGGGGATAACGGATTGCCTTTCAACCAAGTCAATCCGATCTTCCGGTAACATCTTGGATTCCGGACAGAAATCTTTTTAATCTTGGACTCGCTGATGCCCCGATATTCCGGGATCAACGTCACGCCCAATCCGGCTGAAACCAGCCCCGCCAATGTTGATACATCTTCGCCTTCAAATTTCATGACCGGGGTGAACCCGGCTTTCCGGCAAAAATGGTTGATCCGTTCCCTCATCTCCAATCCTTCCCGAAAACCGACGAAGCTTTCGCCGCCAATCTCCTTCAAATCCACGAAATCTCTTGCAGCCAGCCGGTGGTTCGCCGGAACATACAAAAACAATTCCTGTTCCATCAGCGGGTGCCACTGAATGCAAGGCGGAAACGCGTACGAACTGATCAGGCACAAATCAACCTCCCTGGCCTTCAACAGCTCCACACTTCTTAAAATGGTGCTTTGGATCAGTTGAATTTCCACCCGGGGATATTTCCGGTTAAAGCTGTGGATCAACTCCGGCAAAACCGTGACGCCCAATGTGCGGAGAAAGGCCACCGAAACCTTCCCGGTATCCGGGTTTTTCAATTGTTCCATCTCCTGAACCCCGACGGAGATTTCATTGAGCGCATTTTCCACCCGTTTCAAAAAAACCCGGCCGAAGGCATTCAACTTGACAGAACGGCCGACCCGGTCAAACAGCGGTACCCCCAACTCTTCTTCCAGTTTGGCCATGGAACGGCTGAGAGCCGGTTGGGAAATGCCCAGCCGGTTTGCCGCTTTCCGGAAGTGCTCGGTTTTGGCTACTTGACAAAAGTATTCCAGCTGCTGCCATTCCATTCTGCAACAACCTCTTTCTCTTTGTTGATAGCAAAAAATTATCATTTAAATAAATATAATGCAATAGACACATCACCCTGCCGGAAGTACACTAAAAAACAAAGCAACAGCTACACATTGAGGAGAGGTGCTTCATGAAACATGTTGAATCCGGCAGCAGTGAATATTACCGGATATTTGTTTGCATGCTGTTGGGGAGCATGGTGACTTTTGCCCAGCTGTATTATCCGCAAACATTGATCAATACGTTTGCATCCCAAATGGGCATCTCCCCGTCTCTTGCCAGTTTGTCAATTTCTCTGGCCACCTTTTCGCTGGCCGTCGGAATGTTGATTCTCACGGTTTTTTCCAATGCCTGGGGCCGGAAAAAAATCATGGGAGTGTCTTTGTTGTTGGCATCCTTGGCGGGAATCGCCACGTCATTCACTTCTGATTTCAAAGCCCTGGTTTTTTTGCGGGTTTTCCAGGGACTGGCGATGAGCGGGTTTCCATCCGTTGCCATCACTTATCTGAATGAAGAAATCTCGCCGAAACACATCGGGCGCATCATGGGGATTTATGTGAGCGGCAATGCCATTGGCGGTTTCTTCGGGAGAATATGGGTCAGTGTTTTTGCCGACTTTTATTCCTGGCACGCAGGCGCCCTTGCGCTGGGGATTTTCAGTTTTTTGTGCAGCGCGCTGTTTTTCGTATTGCTTCCCGAATCCAAACATTTCAAAAAAGAACAACTTTCTTTTCCCAACTGGATTTCGGGCATGATCGGCGGAATGAAAAACAAAAATCTGTTGTGCATTTACGCTATGGCCTTTTTGCTGCTCGGCGCCTACATCACATTGTTTAACTACATCGCTTTTCCTTTGTCCAATCCTCCGTTCCAATTGAGCCAAACGGCGATTGGCTTTTTATTTATTTTTCAACTTTCCGGGTCGTGGAGTTCGTATTTCTTTGGGAAACTGACGGAAAACCACTCGCGCTCCTCCCTCTTGATCAGCGGGGTGGTCATGGCATTGGCCGGCGCCTTGTTAACCTGCACCGGAAATCTCTTTTTGTTGATGGCCGGCTTGATCTTGTTTGCAGCCGGTTTTTTCGCCGGACACAGCCTGGCCAGCGGATGGGTCGGGGTGATCGCAGAACCCCCGATCAAAGTGTACGCTTCTTCTTTGTACCTGTTGTTTTATTACACCGGCTCCAGCCTTTTGGGATGGATCGGAGGGTTCTTTTTGACCCACTTTGGTTGGTACGGGGTGATTCTCATGGTCTCCGTCCTCTTGATCGCAACCATATTGCTGACCCTTGCGTTAACCCGGGCGATTCGTCTTTCGCACAAGGAAAATTCCATCCGCCTCACATCCGGTTGAAAACGGAAAAACAGGAACCTGCGTGGGTTCCTGTTTTTAATGCAAAAACCAAAGCAGGAGGGGAATCAAGACAGAAGTCAAAATGGCACACAGGGTCATGGCCACCAAACTGGCGGTTCCTTCCTTATCCCCGATCTCCAGCGCTTTGGATGTTCCAATCGCATGGGAAGCACTGCCCAATCCGATGCCTTTGCCCAGGTAATGGGTGATCTTGCACCATTTCATCAAATACGGGCCCGACACCGCCCCGACCAGTCCGGCCACAATCACAAACAAGGCGGCCAGAGAGGGGATGCCTCCCAAAAGTTCGGCCAGGTCCATGGCCACCGGCGTGGTCACGGATTTTGGCAACAACGTGTAAAGAAGGCGGCGGTTCACCCCGAATGCCTCCGCCAAAAAGTATCCGCTCAACACTGCGGTGAAACAACCGGAAATCACACTGATCAGTATCGGAGCAAGATAACGTTTCACAATCTGTCGGTGGCGATACAGCGGAACCGCCATCGCCACCACCGCCGGCCCCAGAAACCCGTCCAGCCACCGTCCGCCGGTCATATAGGCATCATAAGGAATATGGAATAAAAGCAAAAAGCTGATCAGAACCGCTGCCGAAGTCAAAAGCGGCAGCAAAAACGGCGACGGGAAGCGTTTATACAGACGTTTCATCGCGATGAACACCGCGAGTGTGACACCGACGGATATTCCCCCGCTGATCCATTCGTTCATCCACACCCTCCTTTCGCATGGCAAGCCATTGTGCCAGCCATCCGGATAAACACATGACCAGCACCGTACTGATGAAAACCACGGCCATGGCTTGCAACCCGTGTTGTTTCAAAAAACCGGCATATTCGATCACCCCGATGACAGAGGGCAGAAACAAAAGCGGCAACCAGGAAAGCAATGCATCCGCCCCTGATTGCAGCCAATAGATCCGGACCATGCCGGTGGACAAACAGATGAACAAAAGAAACAATCCGATCATACTGCCCGGAATCGGGACATGGAACTTTTGCTGGATCCACACGCCCGTCTCATAAAAAAGATAAATCCCGCCGATTTGCAAGACGGTTTTTAACATCTGCGCAAACATGGATGAACCCTTCTTTCCGTGTATTCTTTTGGCGAGATTGTTATATAACAAGGAGACAATCTTCTATCTTTACTATCACACAAATAACCCGGACCCGCAATACGCTTCCCGTTCTCATTGCCCAAGGGACCTTTCGGACGGTGACTTATTTCACTGTACATTTTTTTCATCATTGGTACAATAAAGGAAACCTCAAAATCAGGGGGAATTCGATGGCTTATCCAGTGGAAATACGCGGGGTGGAAGAACAACAACACCCGTTTTACGTGATTCGTTATGTCATTAAAAACGGAGATGAAGAACTGCTCGTCAGCGTTGCGCGTTATGTCCATACCGGGCAAGGGGGAAAAGTGCAGTTTCTGGAACCCGACTTGAGAAAAATCCGGCGCATGCCCGATCCCGTCAAGCAAATGTCGGAAGTGGAAAGAGTCATCAAAAACGAAGGAGCCCGTTTGGCCGAAGAAGCAAAAAACAAAAAATGACCGCTTCTTTTCCTTGCGAAAACGAGGTAAAATAAATACGTCCATCAATGAGGAGTGAATCCAATGACAGTCAAAGGCGAAATTTTGCTGGAAAACGGAGGAATCATCGAGATCGAATTTTTCCCGGATGAAGCTCCCATCACGGTCAATAACTTTCGCAAACTGGCCAATGAGGGCTTTTACAACGGGCTCAACTTTCACCGGGTGATTCCGGGATTTGTCAGCCAGGGAGGTTGCCCCAACGGGCTGGGAAACGGTGATGCCGGATACACCATTCCTTGCGAAACGGAAAACAATCCGCACCGTCATGTGACCGGAGCCGTATCGATGGCGCATCGCGGGAAAGACACCGGATCTTGCCAATTTTTCATTGTCCATGAACCCCAGCCGCATTTGGACGGGGTGCACACCGTTTTCGGCATGGTGACCAAAGGAATGGAGCATGTGCTGAACATGCAGCCCGGAACGGTCATGAAAGAAGTCAAAGTCTGGGAAGAATAAATAAAAAAACTGTCGGCCTTTTAATCAAGGCCGGCAGTTTTTTTATGCCCCGCTCACGTTCACCAGATTTTTTCTTTCTTTTGGCACCGGTGGATCCGGGCGATTCCTTCCGTAATGGTTTCCGCGTATTGATCCAAAAACCGGGCGTCTGAAAGAAGATGATTTTCCCGCATGTGGGTGATAAACAACGAAGCCACCGTGATCGCAGGCATGTTCACCCCGCGCAATTCCTGGATTCTTCCTTCCGCCGTCTCTGTGTCATTTTTCTTTCCCAAGTCCATCACGCCGTATTTTCTTAAAAAGCCCGTCAGCTGATTATGAAGCCAGCACTGGATTTTTCTCTCTTCCAATCCTGCAATCACGCTCACATAGGAGGCAAACCCGGACATGGTGGGATCGGGGGAAGCATTGGTATGGATGCTTAAAAATAAGTCCGCATTCTGACGATTCGCCCACTCAATCCTTTCCCGGGCACTCACGTCGGTATCCACAGACCGGGTCATGGTCACGGACACACCTTCATAATTTAACAACTTGCGGCGAACGCGAAAAGCAATTTCCAAGCAGACATCTTTTTCGGCCAGAGAATAACCCACCGACCCCAAATCCTCTCCCCCGTGTCCCGGGTCAAGGCACACCAGCATGATTCTCACCTCACGTAAGTCAATGCTCCATGTTCATACTTTTTCCCCACATCGCTTCTTTAAAAACACGGATTCCAAAAAGGATATGAACAAAAACAAAACACCGGATGCGGTTCGTGCCTCTTTTGCAACAAAAAACGGGAGGGGCCGGCCTGCTTCCGAACCCCTCCCGCGTTCCGGTTTTCAGTTATGCATGAAATACGGTTTAAAAGCTTTCCTTCACCACGACCTGATCCAAAGGCAAACGGGTCGTCGGCCGGGCCGGAGCCGCCGCTTTGCCGATCGTGATCAGCATAACAGGCGCATAACGATCGGGAACCCGGAATTCCTCCACAAATTTTTCCCGGTCAAATCCTCCGATCGGACAAGTGTCATACCCTTTGGCTTTGGCTGCCAACATCAGCTGCATGGCGGCAAAACCGGCATTCAAAAAAGCTTCATCCCGGGCGAACCGTTCATTTTGATAAGCTCCGTCCACCTGGCGGATCATTAAATCGTAAATGTCTTTTCTAGCATCCTTATAGACGATTCTGGCCGTTTCATTCGCTTGCAGGTCTCCCAACACGGCCACGGTGGCTGCCGCTTCCACCACTTGCTCTTGATTGTATGCAATGGGCAACAGTTTTTCCTTCATCTCTTTAGATGTGATGACGAGAAAGCGCCAATGTTGCAAGTTCCAGGCAGAAGGAGCCTGGGTGGCAATCTCCAGAAGTTCACTCAATTCCGCTTCCGGAATGTTTGCATCCGGATCATATTTGCGAACCGTGGAACGCGCTTTCATCACTTCAATCGCATCCATGGTTTTTGTTGACATCCAATCACCCCGATTAATTAAATAGAAATCAGACAGAAAAATATACTTTCATATTACTTCATATATCAAAAAAGTATATGTCAAGATAAACAACTTGACAACCGACTGTTTGCATCCAAATCCCGGTCACCCCCAACCAATCATATCATGTCCATCCGCTCCCTGATGGATGCGGCAGAAAAACAGGAATCGGGCCGTTTTGGATGACCCGGTTCCTCTCCCAGGCTCAAGTTTGTTTCCCCAAACCGGTATAATGAAAAACGAATCCTGAAAAAGAAGGGTTGACCATGAAAAAAGTGATTGTCATCGGAGGCGGAATTTCAGGCGCCTCCACTGCGTACCAATTGACCAAACTGAGTGCCGATGTGAAGGTTACGATCATCGACCGCAAAGATCCGGGACAAGCCACCGACGCCGCCGCCGGAATCATTTGTCCCTGGTTGTCACAGAGGCGGAACAAAGCCTGGTATCAACTGGCGAAAAAAGGAGCCCGCTTTTATTCGCAACTGATCGCCCGGTTGGAAAAAGACGGGGAAAAACAAACCGGTTATAAAAAAGTCGGTGCGCTTCGCATTCATACGGATACCAACAGGCTCGCCAAAGTGGAAGAGCGGGCCGAAAAACGCCGGCAGGAGGCACCGGAAATCGGCAAGCTCACCCCGTTGCCGCCCCAAAAGACACGGGAACTGTTTCCCCCGCTTGCCAGCCATTTTTTTTCCCTGCATGTGGAAGGGGCGGCCCGCGTGGATGGCCGTGCCCTCCGCGACACCCTGCTCCGTGCGTCACAAAAAAACGGCGCATCGTTCATCCAGGGAAGCGCCTCGCTCTTGCATCAGGGAAAAAAGGTGACGGGCGTCAGGGTGGATGACAAAGAGGTGATTCCGGCAGATATCGTGATTGTCTGCGCGGGAGCATGGGCAAAATCATTGCTTGCCCCGCTGGGGGTAAATTTTTTGGGCACTTTCCAAAAAGGGCAAATCGTCCATTTGCAATTGCCTGACACGCCCACCAACCATTGGCCGGTCATCATGCCGCCCAATGATCAGTACATGCTGACATTGGAGGATCATCGGATCATCGTCGGGGCAACCCACGAAAATGATTTGGATCACTTTGACACCCGGGTCACTGCCGGCGGCTTGTTCGAAGTGATTCAAAAAGCGTTGGACGTCGCCCCCGGACTGGAACACAGCACCTTGCTGGAAACCAGAGTCGGCTTCCGGCCCTATACCCCCGGGTTCCTTCCGGTCATCGGCCCGCTTCCCGGATGGGACGGCATCCTGCTGGCCAATGGACTGGGAGCCTCAGGACTGACGATGGGGCCTTTTATCGGAAACCAACTGGCCAAACTGGCGTTGGGATTGGAATTGGACATCGATCTGTCCCTGTATGATGTCAAAGGAGCACTGGAACCTTGATTCCGGTGCTCCTGAACGGCATCCGCCCCTTCATCCACAACCAATATTTTGATCCCCGCCAATTGTTTCATCAGTCGGGTCACCGCCTTTCTCTCCAAATCATTTCCATTATCCGGCCTGAAGCTGAAATTTCCCTTCAAAAAAACCGCGCTTTCATCCCTGTTGGAACAAAAGCACGGTTTCTCTCACGGGCCCGCAGGATAAGGCCAACGGAAAAAACGCTTTTCTATTTCCGGAGCAACAAGTAAACAAAATAAGGCGCTCCGATCAGCGATGCCACGATTCCGGCCGGAATGCCGTCCGGTTCCAAAAGATTGCGTCCGATGGTATCGGCCGACAAAAGCAGCCAACCACCGATCAACAGGGCGATCGGCAAAAACAGCTGATTTCTCGGTCCGATCAAGGCTTTTGCCAAATGGGGAGCCATCAAGCCGATAAAAGCAATCCCGCCGGTGACGGATACGGCGGAAGCCGCAAGCGCCACAGCCGCAAAAAGCAGGAACATCCTTTCTTTTTGCAGGGGCAAACCGACTCCGATGGCAACCGAATCATTAAAACTCAACAGATTTAATTGATTGGCTTTGTAAAAGGTAAACGGGATAAACACCAACAGCCAGGGGAGGAGCGCCCAGATAAACGGCCAATCGTCCCCCCAAATATTGCCGTTGAGCCATCGCGCAATAAAATCCACTTTTTCGCGCTCAGCCGAGGAAATAATGACCAGCATCGCCCCGGAAAAAGCCATGTAAAATCCCACACCCGTCAAAATCAAACGGGCCAGCTGGAGCCCCGTCCCTTTTTGATAAGAAAACACATAAAGAAGGATGGCGGTCAACATGCCGGATAAAAAAGCCACGACCGGCAGCAGATAGATAAACGATCCGGCCTCCACCGGGAAAAACAGAAAAAAGACGGCCACCCCGATCCCGGCTCCGGAATTGATGCCGATGATGCCGGGGTCGGCCAGATCATTGCGCGTAATTCCCTGTAAAATGGCTCCGGACACAGCCAAAGCCATTCCGGAAAGGAGGGTCACCACGATCCGCGGCAGGCGAATCGAATAGAAGACAAATTCTTCTTTAAATGTCCCATCCCCCAAGAGAATCGGCAAAATCCGGTCGTAAGAGACCGAGGAACGGCCAAGCCCCAAGCTGAGGACCATGGTGATCCCCGTCAGGACAAGCAAGATCCCGATGATGATTTTTTGTTTCTTTAACACGGAAGGATGGATCATAAAACAGTTCTCCCTCCTTTGCGCACGATCAACAGAAAGAAGGGCAGTCCCAGTATGTAAACAATGGCCGACACCGGTGTCTCAAACGGGGCATGGATCGTCCGGCCCAGCGTATCGGCCAGAAGCATGAAAGCAGCCCCGAACACGGCGGACATGGGAAGAACAAAGCGGTAATCCGTGCCCACCACCGCCCTGACGATGTGAGGAACCATCAAGCCGATAAAAGCCATGTTGCCGGCAATCGCCACCGCGGCTCCGGCAAGGATGGTGACCACCATGAACAATACCGCTTTGATCTGCCGGGTCTTTTGCCCCAATCCGACGGCCACCTCCTCATTCAAACTGAGGATGGTCAACTGCCGGGAGAGATAAAGAGCAATCAAAATGCCGGCGGCAATAAACGGAATGATCACTTTCAGCTGTTCCCAGGAAGTTCCGATCAATCCGCCGGCCGTCCACATCGACACATCTTTGGAAATTTTGAAATACAATCCGATGGCTTCCGCAATCCCTTGCAAAAAGGCCGTCACCGCCGCTCCCGCCAACACGATTTTAAAAGGCGAAAAACCGCCTTTTTTCACCGCACTGATGCCGAACACCAGACACACCCCCGCAAAAGCTCCGACAAAACAAGCCATCGTGAGGACAAAGTATCCGGCAGAGGAGTGAAAAGCCAGCAGGAAAGCCAATGACGCATTGGCTCCGGCCGTCAGGCCCAGCAACCCGGGATCGGCCAGCGGATTTCGGGTCAACCCCTGCATGACGGCGCCGGCCACCGATAGTGCCGCTCCGACAAAAACGGCCGCCACTTCACGAGGCAAACGGATCTCCCGGATCATCGTGATCGTCTCCGATTTTTCACCGCCGGTGATCGCCAGCCACACTTCCCTGAGACTGGTATCAGCCGCACCCATCACCATGGCGATGACAAAAGAGAGAAAAAGAATGGCCAACCCGGCCGTCAATTTCAAAACAAACGGAAAAGAACTCTTGTTTTTCAACATGTTGATCTCATCTTTCTATCATCAGGAAGAGGCACCCTGTCCAAGGGCCCCTCTTCCCCGCATGTTACTGGTTTAAAAAGGATTTTTTAAAGAAATCAAGCTGATATTCCAAAGTCAGGGGATCATTGAAGAAGAAACCTCTCGCATCGACTTCAAACACGCGGTGATTTTTCACCGCCGGGATGTTTTGGTAAGTTTCGGTTTTCTCAAACGATGTGTCCGCATCTTTGTATTTGCTGAAAATCACATAATCCCCGGCAAAATCACGCAAAACTTCGGGCGAGATGGCATAATAACCCGGTCCCAACGCTTTCTCTTTTACTTTTGGGGGCATTTTCAGGCCCATTTCCTGATAAAGGATCTCCGTTCCCCGTCCCCAGTTATCCCCGAAAACATACAGTTGTTTATCAAAGTTCTCGATCACGGAAACCGTTGCATCTTCGCCGATTTTGGCTTTGATTTCCTCTCCGGTTTTCTTGGCTTCCGCTTTGAATTGGTCAATCCATTTGCGGGCTTCCTCTTCTTTGTTGAGAAGCTTCCCAATTTCAAGATGCTGTGTCAGGTAGTCCAATTTTCCATAGGTATAGGTCACGGTGGGAGCGATTTGTTTCAGTTTATCCACGTTTTTCGTTGTGGAAACACCAATAATCAGGTCCGGATTCAACTCGATGATTTTCTCCAAATCTTCATCGCTGACCACTTCCGCATTTTTCAGCTTGTCTTTGAAACGGGGATTGTCTTTCGCCCAGGAATCCACCCCGACAATATTGCCGCCAAGCGCCATCACGTTCCCGGCAAATTGCGAAAGCACCACGATGCGTTTGGGATGTTCCGGAACCTCGACGGGCCCGTTTTCAGATTGGTAAGTCACGGTTTTGGATGAACCGTTTGTTGCACTCTCGTCCGCCGAACCTCCGCACCCGCTAAGAAACAGTGCCAGTCCGAGCAGCAACGGCCATATTTTCTTCATAAGCGTCTTCTCCTTTAATCAGATTATATGTCAAGCACATCGGTTTACCGGTGCGCGGATCTTTTCCGATTTCCGCATCAATATGGAAAACTTCCCTCAGCACATCCCGGGTGATGACCTCTTCGCCGGTCCCGCTTTTTATGATTTTCCCGTCTTTCATCGCCACGAGATAATCCGCAAAACGGGCCGCCTGATTCAAATCATGCAGGACCATGACAATCGTGCGCCCTTCCTCTTTATTGAGCTTTTGCAAAAGCTCCAAAACCTCGAGCTGATGGGCCAGATCCAAATAAGTGGTGGGTTCGTCGAGGAAGATGATATCGGTTTCCTGCGCAATGGCCAAAGCAATCCAAACCCGTTGTCTCTGTCCGCCGGATAAAGCATCCACCGGGTGATATTTAAATTGTTCTGTACCGGTGACTTTGAGTGCCCAGTCAATTACCTCGATGTCCTTTTTGCTCAGGCGTCCAAACCCTTTTTGGTAAGGATATCTCCCGTAAGAAACCAGTTCCCCGGCCGTGAGCCCGGCCGCGCTTTCCGGATTTTGGGGAAGAATTGCCATTTTTCTGGCTAAACTTTTGGTGTCTTCCTGCGCAATGCTTTTCCCGTCCAGGATCACCGACCCCGACTGATATGCGATGATGCGTGACATTGCTTTTAAAAAGGTCGATTTTCCGCATCCGTTCGGCCCGATGATCACCGTGATTTGATGGTCGGGAATTTGAATCGTCAAATCCCGGACAATCGCTTTCTCCCCATATCCAACCTGCAAATGTTCGGTATAAAGGCGCCCCATCCTGATGCCCCCAACATCTGTAATTTATCATTGATAATGATTATCAATTTAAAGTCCAATAATACTATAAATCGTTTTCTTATTAGCGTCAATAAAAAAGCTGCCTTTTCCTAGAACAGTTCTTTCCTGTAAGCAGGATTCAGCGCACCGCTCCCTTAAAACATACATAGGCTTTCCAAAAACCAAAAAAAGGGGGAAATCCGGTGATTCAATATCCTTCGTGGACCGAAGGGGCAACCATCGGGGTCACTGCGCCTTCATCCGGTGTGCCGCGGGAATTGCATGCCATGTTTGAACTTTCATGCCGGCGGATGGAAGAAAAAGGATTTCAGGTCCGTTGCGGGGAAACCGTCCGGACCCAGCATAAAGCAAAATCGGCCCCTGCCCGGATCAGGGCCGGGGAATTCCATCAAATGATGCAAAACGATGCGATCCACATCATTATCCCGCCATGGGGCGGGGAACTTTTGATTGAGATGCTCGAACATGTCGACTTTCAAAAAATCAAGAACAAATGGGTAATGGGCTATTCCGATACCAGCACGTTGTTGTTGGCCATCACCTTAAATACCGGGATCGCCACGGCTCACGGCCCCAATTTTGTGGATTTGCGGGGGGAATATTGGGATGACACCACCGCCATGTGGAAAAACGTGTTGGCCACGGGAAAGGGAAATTCCGTCCTGCAGCGTTCTTCCGCATATTATCAAAAGAAATGGCAGCACGACCGCCCGACACCCTGCGTTTTTCATCTGACGGAACCGACTTGCTGGAAAACCCTCTCCAACCAAAAAGAAATCATCAAAGGCCGGTTGCTTGGCGGATGCATTGACACCATCCGGCATTTGGCCGGCACGCCTTACGGAGACGTGGAAAAATTCAGAAAAACCTATCTGGATGGAGAACCGGTGGTGTGGTATCTGGAAAATTGCGAATTGACAACAGTGGATTTGAGAAGGTCCCTCATGCAGATGAAATTGGCCGGTTGGTTTGACGCATGCTCGGGGATCCTGTTCGGGCGCAGCCAAGCCAATCACCCGGTCCAAGACTACACTGTGGAAGATGTTTACCAAGAGCTTGCCGGGGAACTTCAAATCCCGGTCATTTACGATATCGATTGCGGCCATGTTCCGCCGCAGATGACCTTCATCAACGGAGCCTTTGCCGAAGTGGAAACCGAAAACGGAAAAGGATGCATCCGGCAACATTTCATATGACCGGTTCTAACAAACCTGCCCGTGTGAGGGCAGGTTTTCCTTTGATCAACCGATTATTTTTTGCTTTTCCGTTTGAATAAAATCCCCAGTGTATTGGGACCGCAATGGCTTGAGATGGTGCAACCGGCCTCGGTGACGATGATCTCATCAAAATCGGCATAACGGCGGACGGCTTCCTTGACTTTGGCCACGGTTTCTTCCGAACACCTGGAATGCGTGATAAAGATCCGGCTCCGATCGATGTCCTCTTGTTTACCTGATAATTTGTCTTTGACATAGCGCTCCAAGCAGCGGTCAAAGTTGCCCCGGTATTTCTTCCCGACTTCCATCCGCCCGTTGATCACTTCAATGCTCGGCTTGATCCGGAGCAAGGCCGCCCCCAACGCTTCCACTCCCGAACAGCGTCCGCCTTTTCTCAGATAATCGAGGCGGTCAATCACAAAGCTGGCATCCACTTTGGGAATGGTCTCCTTTATTTTTTCGCAGATCTCCTCCGCTTTTAACCCTCCCTTGGCCATGAGCGCCGCATCATAAACGAGATGGCCGCTTCCCGTGGAAAGATTGCGTGTGTCGATCACATGGACATTGGAAAAGTTCTCTGCCGCCAACACCGCATTTTGATAAGTCGAGGAAAATTCAGCACTGAGGGAAAAATGGATGACGGCTTCATATTTGGGGGAAAGCTCGGCAAAAACCTTCTCATACTCATAGGTGTTCACCGCTGCCGTTTTGCAGGTTTTCCCTTCCTCGCCCACATACCGGAAAATCTCGGCCGGCGTAATGTCCACCCCGTCCCGGTAAGACTTGTCATCAATCAAAACATTCAAGGGCACCAGCGTGATATCCATCGCGTTTAAGATTTCAGGAGACAGGTCACAAGTACTGTCTGCCGTGATCTTAATCATTTTCATCACCACTCTTTGCTGTCTGAACCGTTCAAACCGGTTTCTCACCTGACCATTCAGTCAAAACGATTTTATAATACCCTTTTTTTTCTTGTCAAAAACCAAAGCGCCTCCTGGACGGAAGGCGCTTCCTTAGTAAAGCTTTCTATTTCATCAACTTCACGATCACATCATGGATGCGGGTGTTCTCATAAGCCCCCTGCAACAACCCGGCTCCCGGCCCCATGGCGGTTAAAGGAATGCTTACCGCCGAATGCTCTCCGGTTGTCCAATCCACCATAAACCGCTGATCGGAACCGGCTACCGCAAAAGGTCCGTCTTCACCGGAAACGCCCCCCGACTCGTCGGAGTCATCCAATCCTTCAATCGTAAATCCGCCGGTTTCATGGTCACCGACGACAATGACCAGGGTATCCCCGCGTTTTTTGGCAAATTCTTTGACATGCGCCACCGCTTTGTCAAACTCCTTGCCGGCTTCGATGGCCAGTTCGGCATTGTTCACATGGCACATGGCATCAATTCCTTCTTCTTCCACCAGCAGGAAAAATCCGTTTTTGTTTTTGGACAGCGTTTGAAGGGCTTTATCCGTCATCTCGGTCAAAGAAACCGCCGGATTATAGCGGTCCCCGGCCTCGGTATCATATTGGAACATCTCTTCGTTGGCAAACAAGCCGAGAATTTTGGAACCGTTTGCTTTTTGCAACTCTTCCCGGTTCGCGACATACTGGTATCCCAGATTTTTGGCCCGTTCCACCAGATTTCCTTCGCTTCCTTTGCTCTCTTCAGAAGGGTCTTCCGCCGGATGGTCCGGATGCCGGCCGGGGTTGCCTTCCGGATACCAGTAATCTTCTCCTCCGCCCAAGATCACGTCAGGACGGCTTTTCTCCAAAAACTGCCGGGCGATTTGACTCTGTTCATCCCGGTCTTTCACATGGGAACCGAAAGCCGCCGGGGTTGCATCCGTGACTTGGGCGGTGGTCACCAGCCCCGTCGCTTTTCCCCGTTTTTTGGCCGTTTCCAATACCGTTTCCACCGGCTTCTGATCCAGGTCAACACCGATGGCGCCATTGTAGGTTTTTACGCCGGTGGCCATCGCCGTCGCCGCCGCTGCCGAGTCGGTCACAAACTCTTCGGGGTCTGCGGAATTGGTGTGAACAAAGCCTGTATACGGCATGTCATCCATGGCCGTTTTTCCGTGCAGACCGACACTGGACAGCCGGATGGCATCCCGCTGGGCCCTGCCCATCCCGTCACCGACCATCAAAATGACGTTCTTCGGCTGCGGCTTCTGCTTTCTGGCCACTTCCTCCTGCCCGGCCCAGACTTGGGAAAAGGAGACGGCAGAAACCGTGACAACCACTGCCAAAGCCGCCCCTAACCAACCGCGTTTGTTCATGGTAAACCATCCTTTCCAAAGAAGTCGTTTTATGTTTACACACTATCCAAAAAATTCATTTATATTCTAAAATATTTATATATAAATAGGATGAATCCCTTTTTAACAGCCGGTAAATTTACTATTCAAAACAAAAAAGCACCTCGTTCTCGAGGTGCCTGCATCAGACTTTCACTCATCTTTTTTCGGCCATTGCGGTACCGTCTCAAACACATCTTTGAATGCATCGGATTTCATGACGGCAATCCCTCTTTCAACGTCCGCAAACAAAAGCAGGGTTTCGCCCGGTTGGATGTCAAACATGTCCCGGATCTCCTTGGGAATCACGATTTGGCCTTTGGTTCCGACCTTGGCGGTTCCGGCGTATTTCCCAACCGGTCCTTTCTTCTTCTGATTCATAGATTCCTCCTTGTCTTTATCGTAAACCGATCCCAAACGATCAACCATTCACTTTGTTTCCATTCATTGAACCCCAATATTATCTTAATAAACTCTTCCCGTTTTTCAAAACCGGAATCCTTCCCCTTCCGCCTGATGAATTCCAAAAACGGAGTTCTGTGCTACAATTAAGGGTTGAGGTGGTTGCAAGTGAAACTCTCACCAGAAACAATCCGACAACTGCAGAAAAAACAACTTGAGATTTTGTTGGAATTTGACAAGGCGGCAAGAAAAATGGGCCTCTCCTATACTCTTTCATCCGGAACCCTGTTGGGGGCCGTTCGTCACGGCGGGTTTATCCCATGGGATGATGACGCGGATGTGGCGATGCTCCGGGAAGATTACGAACGCTTCTTGAAGGAAGGCCAAAGACACTTGCCGGATTATCTGTTCATCCAACACTATGAAACAGACCGCGATTATCCGCACAACTTTATCAAAATTGTGGACACGCGCACCCGCCTTGTCGAGCACACTACCTCCCAATCGGATATCAAACGGGGCGTTTTCATTGATATCTTCCCCATCGACCGCATCCCCGACAGCCGGATTCTCCGCACCATCGACCGGATCTGTCTCACTTTCATCTACTTTACCCGATATTCGGTCACACTGAAATTCCAAAAGAAAAGCCACAACCTCACGAGAAAAATCGTGAGCCGTCTGCTCCGGCCGCTTGGCAAGGCGCTGGGCGTCCAACGGCTCAACCGATGGGAAACCCGCATCAAAACCAAATACAATCACCATTCAAAATTTGAATATACTTACGGAGACAATTCCATCCTGGTTCCCACCGAGATTAAAGATTCCATGATTTTGCCCTTCAGGATTTTTCAAGACCTCGAAGAAATCCGGTTCGAGGGGCACTCTTTCCTGGCCATCAAAGACCGGGACCGCTATTTGCGGACGCTTTACGGGGATCATTACATGGAATTGCCTCCCGAAGAAAAGCAAAAGCCCAAACACACCTTCACCGAATTACAATTATGAGGGTTGATTCATTCATTTTTTGACCAAAAAAGAGGGATGGCTTTCACCGACGAAAGCTTCCCTCTTTTTTTCACGCTTTATGAACTCTGAATAAAATCCTTTTAACAGCCGCTCCCTGGAAATCTCCCATTTCACGCCACATTAATTTCTCAAAAAAAGAGAGTTATGTTAAAATAAATACATTCAAAAATTGAATATGTTTCTCGGTTCATCTTGTCCATACGTTTTCATCCCGGTCTGCCACACTCCGCCACAACCGATTTATCACACCATTCAAGCAGGAGGGATGTCCATGGAAGATCAACTCAAAGTGCTTGAAACCATCAACAAACATGTGCAGGTGAATCAAAAATCGATCGGGCAACTCTGCCATTTTTCCGCCGGCAAAGTCAATTATCTGATCCGCGATTTGATGGAAAAAGGCCTGATCGACACACGGAAACATGGACGCAGCACCCAATACTACCTCACCAAAGAAGGCATCCGCCTTTTGAAAAACCGGTATGCTTCTTACCAAAACAAAAAAGTGGATCTTCACGGCGGGAAAACAACCAAAGTGAAAGAAGCCGTCATTTTGGCCGCCGGCGAAAACGATGAATTCAATCTTCCGGTAAGTCTCTTGCCGCTGAACGGCACCACGCTGTTACAACGCAACATTGACATTTTGAGAAAGCACGGGATCGAAAAAATCATCATCGTCACCGGATACCAAAAGGAAGCCTTCCAATCGTTAACTGATCAAGAGGGAATCGTGTTCGTGGATAACCCGCGCTACCAATGGACCGGGTCGATGTCCTCTCTGGCTTGTGCCAAATATGCCGTTTCCGGGGATTTCATCGTTCTCGATCACGATATTCTGGCGGAGGAACAAGCCTTCAAACAGCTGATTCACAATGAACAACGCGACTGCATGCTGATTGCAACCGAAAGCGGGCAAGGCAACGAGGCCTATGTGGAACTCCGCAACCAGAGTATCTTCAAAATTTCCAAAGATCTTCACCAATTGAACCGGATTGACGGCGAAATGGTGGGCATCAACAAAATCTCGTATGATGTCTATCAACTGATGCTGGAAGAATACAAAAACAACCAGAATCCCTATCTCGATTATGAATACCTGCTGTTGGATGTTTCCCGCCAGTACAAAATCGGTTATTTGAAAATCAATGATTTGATCTGGTCCGACATCGACACGAAGGAGCATTACATCCGCATTTTGAATCTGGTGCACCCGCGATTGAAACGGAAAGAAGAAACCTATTTCATCCATCAATTAAAAGATACGGTTTCATCTGCCATCGGGATTCCGGAAGATGACATCACCGGGGCTGTCCCGTTGGGCGGCATGACGAACAAAAACTACAAAATCAGCGTGGCCGGCGGAAAAGAATATGTTCTTCGCATTCCGGGCGCCGGAACGGACCAAATGATCGACCGCCACCTCGAAAAGGAAAACGCCATGCTGGCCGGCGAGCTCGGAATCAACGCCAAAACCCTTTACTTTGATGAAAAAAACGGCGTAAAAATTTCCGAGATGATTCCGGATGCGGAAACGCTCACTCCCAAGATGGCCCGGCGCGAAGAAAACATGCGGCTGGTGGCCAACCTTTTGAAAAAGCTCCACACCTCAAAAGCACCGATGAAAAACAAATTTGACATCGGGCAGGTCAAAACCAAGTATGAGCGGCTGGTCGACGAGGTGAACGGAGGCTATTTTTATCCGAACTTCCGCAAATTGAAAGAAGAAGTGTTGAAGATCAAATTGATGTTTGACGCCATGCGGGTTCCGCTCGTCCCGTGCCATAATGACACCTTGCCGGACAACTTCATCAAAAGCGGGGACAACCGGCTTTACCTGATCGACTGGGAATATGCCGGGTTGAATGATCCGGTCTGGGATTTGGCGGCCTACTCGTTGGAATCTTCGCTGACCCGACGGGAGGAAGATCTCTTCTTGTCCTATTACTTCTCCGGAGAGATCACCGAAAAAATCCGGATGCGCATGCTGATGCACAAGATTTTTCAAGATTACATCTGGAGTTTGTGGACCATCTACAAAGAAGCCAAAGGGGACAACTTCGGGGATTACGGCATCATGCGCTACAACCGGGCCATTGCCAACATCGAGTTCTTCTTGTCAAAGAAGGTGTCTGCATGAAACGGGCCGGTGCAGCTTTCGGACTCTTATCGGGGATCATGTGGGCGTTGGACACGGTATTCATCGGAGCGATCCTCTCCCGCGATCTGTTCGCCTCCTCCGGGCAGGCATTGTTCCTCGCCCCGCTGGTGGGGACTTTTTTGCATGACGCTGCATCGGGCTTGTGGATCGCCGGATATTTGTCCCTGAAGGGGGAACTGAAGAAAGCACTCGCAAACATCAAAACAACCGGCGGATGGTATGTCATTCTGGGCTCGATCCTTGGCGGCCCGCTTGGAATGACCTTTTATGTGCTTTCCATCCACCGCCTCGGTTCCTCCTATGCCGCTTCGTTCTCCGCGGTTTATCCGGCCGTCGGGGCCTTCTTCTCTTTTCTGCTTTTGAAAGACCGTCTGCGCCCCAAAAACTGGTTTGGGCTTTTCATCAGCATTTTGTTCATCATCCTGCTCGGCTCCTCGGGAACAGAGGATGCTTCCGTTCCGTCCCGGCTCGGATTTTTGTATGTCCTTCTGTGCATTATCTGCTGGGGATTGGAATGCGTCCTGGTTGCTTATGGAATGAAAAAAGTCCAAATTTCCCCGGAGCAATCCATCCTGCTGCGCCAACTGGTTTCAACGGTCACCTACTGCACCGTCATTCTTCCGTTCTTTGGCGGTTGGCACTTTGCCGCCGATGTCATGGCCAAAAAGGAACTGTTCTTTCTCGCTCTCGTTGCTTTGGCCGGATCGGTCTCCTACCTGTTTTATTACAAAGCCATCCGGGCCATCGGTCCCGCCAAGGCCATGGGACTGAACATCTCTTATTCCGGCTGGGCCATCTTCTTCGGCTTTCTGTTTTTCAGCGAACCCCTCTCTTTGAAAATGATTGGTTACAGCCTCATGATCATCCTGGGTTCCGTGCTGACGGTGGCTGAAAAAGATGAACTGAATCTCACGCACTTTTTGAAAAAATTCCGGAACCGGACCATGAAGGAGGTGAAACGATGAAAGCCATTTTGCTGGCAGCAGGAATGGGGACCCGGCTTCGCCCGCTCACCTTGACCACCCCGAAATCCCTCATCACCGTAAACGATGAACCGCTGTTGGAAAGGCAAATCCGTTTTTTAAGGGAAACCGGTGTCCGGGATATCGCGGTGGTGACGGGATACCTGCACGAAAAATTTACTTATTTAAAGAAGAAATTTGCCGTCACGCTGATCCACAACCCGCACTATGACCGGTACAACAACCTCTATTCCATGTACCTGGCCCGGGAATACTTGCCCGGCGCTTATGTCATTGACGCCGACAACTATCTGCGCCGCAATTTTCTTTTGGACAAGCCGTCCACCTCGTTATACTTCAGCGCCAAAAAACCGTTTGTCAACGAATGGGTCCTTCACACGGATTCGCAAAACCGGATCCAAAACATCACCATCGAGGAACAAGGAAATGATTACATCCTGTGCGGCGTCTCCTATTGGAGCGAAACAGACGGCCGGAAACTGGTCAAAAAACTGGAAGAAACCGTCGCAAACGGAGATTTCCAAAACAAATACTGGGATCACATCGTCAAAGAAAACATCCGGGATTTGAATGTCCGTTTGCAAGAAATCGATGCTTGGGACACCCATGAAATCGACAGCCTGGAAGACTTAAAGCGTCTGCACCGGGAAGGATTTTAAAAAGCCGGGTTCAACCCAAGAACCCGACATTCCCCCTGCAGAAATCCCTTCCCCATCTTTTCACCGGCTCATCCCCCACCCCCAAAACACCATTTTCATTTGTTGTATTTAATCCCCTCCCGGAGGATCCCCCGCCTCCGTTTCTTCCTCTTAACCCTTTCCAATATAACCATGTCATGCAATTTTTCCTGGCTAAAAAACACAAAGCCTCCAATCGTTAAATTTTTTTTAAAATTTTACATGCAGCAGATTTATAATATTTTTATAATTATAATTGTTTTATAGCTTATTATGAATAAGAAAGGAGGAAACCGAGTTACGGGAACCCGTAACTGAACGTATGGGAAAACAATTTTTTCAACTTATACTTATCCTGCTTTTTATCTTTGCAGGATTTAGCATCTGGGGAAATGACATTGTCCATGCCGACGGAGGGATCCAAGTTCCTGAAATCAATGATGATTTCAATCAATTTGAACAAAAAACTCCCGTACAAAAAGAACAGCCGGTATCGTCCCCTCCGGTTGAAGAAAAGAAAGGACTACTTGATTCCATAACCGAACCATTGTCAGAAGCTGCGGATTGGTTCGGGGACAAAATTTCAGGAGCATGGGAATGGACCAAAGAGAAAGCGGCTGCCTTTTGGGATTGGTTTACTGAAATTTGCTCCAAAATAGCAGAAGTCGTAATTGATACACTGTCTGCAGTTTGGGACTGGATCGTCAAATTTAAGGAATACATAGCGTTTGCCGGCGTCTTGATTTTGGGCATTGTCTTGTGCATCTTTGCCACCCCGTTAGGGAT